>NZ_JAUBOV010000012.1:0-120530 GCF_036700405.1 Microcoleus sp. T3_D1 | reverse complement strand
TATTGTACAATACGCGAGCGGGGACGCTCGCACTACAATAAAAAAAATGCTTTTTACAAAACTGAGATGCTCCCAACTTAACTAGCTTTTAAGCAACTCCTGAATCGGCTTGCTAATCCAATTGAAACCAACTTTTAGCTGATGATCGAATGTTGGCATCCGATAGAGATAGGCTAGGCGACGAGCAATGTGGGCTAGTTGTCCGTCGAGTTTAATTCCTAAACCGGCTAGGGTGGCGTTGTCAATTCCTAATGTCATCATTTCTCCTAGCGGCTGATAGCGGAAAGGAAGTAATGGGCGGTCGGTGAGGGATGCCCAAATGTTCCATGCGGTGTAGTCAGCTTGCTGGAAGGCTGTTTGGGCTGTTCCGGGGACTTTTTGACCATTTGCATCGTAACATTCAGCTAAGTCTCCCAAGGCAAATATATCTGGATGGTCGATAATTTGCATCTGCGGATTGACGATTAATTGACCGCGCTGGTTTTGTTTGAGGGGTAGCGATCGCACTGCTTGACTAACTTGAGTTCCTACTGTCCACAGCACTATGTCTACGGGGAGAACATCTAATTGTCCTTTGTAAAGTAAGGATATTGTGTCTGCTTCGATCGCCTCTACTTCTGTCTCTAAGTCGATCCACACTTTCCGTTTTTCTAAAGCTTGGGTGGCGGCTTCGCGGTTAAACTCCGGTGATGTCCGCAGAATCGTGTTCCCTTGCTCGACTAACCGCACGCGACCTTTTTCTCCGAGTCGATCGGCTAATTTACAAGCTAATTCTACTCCGGCATAACCGGCGCCGACGATCGCAACCCGAATTTTGTCGGTGTTGCTGGCTTCTAAAAACCGCAGTCTTTCTTCTAAGCGGTAGGCGTCGTCGAGAGTGCGGAACGAGTAAGCGTATTCAACGGCCCCTTTGACCATATCTAGGGGGGTTTCGCCGCCTAAAGCTAAAACAAGGCGATCGCACGGAATTTCTGGCCCGTCGCGCAACTGCACTCGCTTTTCCTCCACATCGATGCCGGAGACAGTACCTTGACAAAAGCGCACGCCTGTGTTTTCCAAGAGTTCGGCAAACGGCGGGGCAATTTCCCAGGTTTGGAGTTCGCCGGTCAGGAGTTCGTACAGCAGGGGAACGAACAAAAATCGATCGCGGCGGTCAACTAGGACTATTTCGGGTTTTTCGGTTTTGGAGAAGGGTAACTGACTCAAGCGCAGGGCTGTGTAGAGTCCGCCGAAGCCTCCGCCGAGAATGCAAATCCGGGGTTGTTGTTGAGTCATGGTGTTTTGTTTGAGGGGCGATCGGTAACAAGGCAACTTATCTTATTGTAACGAGAGTGAGGGAGTGGGGGAGTGGCAGAGGGAGAGATGGGGAGAGAGGGGGAGTGGGAAAACGAGAAAGGGGAAAATCTTCCCTGTTTCCCTCGAACCTCAACATACATACGTTAAATGCGTTCAATCCGTTAGATAATGCGTTTCCGAACTGTTTTCTATATCTATAGCCTTGATTAGCTTTACCTATTACCCGCCCTCAAATTTTCTGAATGTTCGCAGAACTAATTTTGTACTATATTAGTTTATAACGAATTATTTCGCAAATTTAATTCACTTTTTATAGGATCATCTACTCTAACACTTGCCCCCGCACTCACAAGTGAAAAAATCATGCAAATTTCCTCGAATTCTTCTAAATTTAAGAACGGCGATCACAATAACGAAGACGGCTCATCTTTGTTAAAAAGCGAAGAAAAATATAAAAATTTAGTAGCTAATATTCCCGGTGCTGTCTACCGCTGTACCTGTGAGTATACGGACGCCGGGGAATTCACACGGACAATGGCGTTTTTGAGCGAGGCGGTTCAAGAAATATCAGGCTATCCATCTTCTGATTTTATCAACGATCGCGTCCGTTCCTTGGCAAGCATTATCCATCCTCAAGACCGCAAAAATGTGGATGCTGTTGTCAAAAAAAGTGTAGCAACTAGAACTCCGTACATCCTTGAATACCGCATTGTCCGGGCTGACGGCGAAATTAGCTGGGTTTACGAAAAAGGCAAAGCTATTTGCTGCGAGGCGGACGAGGCGAGAGGAAGACAAGAGGGACAAGGGCAAATTGAGGACTTTTTGTCGGCTGTGGTTTCGCCGGTTTCGTCGGTTTCGCCGGTTTCGCCGATCGCAAATTCTCTGTGTCGGGTTGTTTATCTCGACGGAGTAATTTTGGATATTACTGAAAGAAAGCGAGCTGAGGAAGACCTGCGAAACACTCAAGATTTTCTGAATGCGGTACTGCAAAATCTGCCGATTAGCGTCTTTATTAAAGATGCTGTAAAGCAAAATTTTATTTATTGGAATACTGCTAGCGAAGAATTGTTTGGCTATTCCAGGGATGAAGTGCTCTTAAACAATGCTGCTGACTTGTTCGAGTCAGATCGTGCCAATTACTTGCAAGCACAAGATTTAGAAGTGCTGGCAACGAGAAAAGGCGTCGATTTGCCCGAACAAACTATCGAACTTCCGCACCGAGGAAAGCGGATTTTGCACACGAAAAAAGTTCCTTTGTTTGACGATTCGGGCGCGCCTAAGTACATTCTGGGTATTGCTGAAGATATTACGGAAAGCAAAAAAACTGAAACAGAATTGTCGCGCTTGGCCATTGTGGCTCAAAAAACGCAAAATGGTGTGATTATTACTGATGCTCAAGGCTGCATTGAATGGGTGAATGAAGGATTTACTCGGATTAGCGGTTATGTGCTGGCAGAAATACAGGGAAAAAAACCGGGTGATGTACTGCAAGGCCCTGAAACAGACCCGCTAACTATTGCTCAACTGCGATCGGCTTTGGCTGCAGGCGTGCCGTTTAATCAGGAAATTTACAATTACAAAAAGGATGGAAGGGGTTATTGGGTGGCGCTTTCGATTGCCCCAATTTATCAAGAAAAGGGGGAACTCGAAGGTTTTATTGCGGTGCAAACTGATATTACGGATCGCAAGCAAGCAGAGGCAACAGTCAGGGAGAGGGAGAATTATTACCGCTGCATTGTCGAGACGGCTTCGGAGGGCGTTTGGATGTTTGACAGCGAAAGTATCACGACTTTTGCTAACTCTCGGATGGCCGAAATGCTGGGGTATACTGTGGAGGAAATGCTGGGGCGATCGCTATTTGAGTTTATCGACTGCGAGTCTAGGAAAATAGCAGAAAGTTACGTCCAGCGCCGGCGGCAAGGCATTCGCGAACGCCACGATTTTAAGTTTACTCGTAAAGACGGATCTCACTTGTGGGCGATCGTGTCGGCGACGCCGATGTTCGACGGTGATGGCGAATTTTCCGGCGTGTTGCGGATGATTACCGATATTAGCGATCGCAAACAAGCAGAAGCAGAATTGCGCCAAACTCTCCAAGAGTTGGAATTTGAAAAATTTGCTTTGGATCAATCGGCAATTGTCTCGAATACCGACGAATTCGGAGCCATTACCTATGTCAACGAGCAATTTTGCGAACTCTTTAAATACTCCCGAGAAGAACTGCTCGGCCAAACCCACAGAACTGTCAATTCTGGCTATCACTCAGCCGATTTTTTCAAGCAGCTTTGGTCAACCATCCGCCAGGGAAAGGTTTGGCGGGGAGAAATGAAAAATCAAGCTAAAGACGGGACATTATTTTGGTTGGATACTACCATTGTACCTTTCTTAAATACCAGCGGAGAACCCCATCAATATGTAGCAATTCGCAAAGATATTACCGATCGCAAACACGCAGAAGAAGCGGTGAGGCTTTCCGAAAGTCAATTGAGGACTAAAAATGAAGAATTGGCCAAAGCCCTGCGGGACGTGCATAAAACTCAAAGCATGATGGTTCAAAATGAAAAAATGGTAAGTTTGGGCCAATTAGTCGCTGGGGTTGCTCACGAAATCAACAATCCAGTTAGCTTTATTTACGGCAACGTCATGCACGCTGACGATTACTTTCAAGACTTGCTAAAAATGCTGCAACTTTACCAGCAGGAATACCCGCACCCAACACCGATTATTCAACAAGAGATAAATGATATCGATTTGAATTTTCTGCTCAGAGATTTGCCGAAGCTGTTAAATTCGATGAAAATGGGAGCCGAGCGAATTCGCCAAATTGTGCTGTCACTAAAGAATTTTTCGCGATTAGACGAAGCCGAACAAAAGCAGGTGGATATTCACGAAGGGATTGAAAGCACTTTGTTGATTTTGCAGCACAGGTTCAAAGAAACGGCAGGGCATCCTAAAATTGTGCTGATCAAAGAGTTCGGGAATTTGCCCCGCGTACAGTGTTATGCAGGACAGTTGAATCAGGTTTTTATGAATATTATCGGCAATGCAATTGATGCTTTGGAAGAGGCAATGGAGACTGGACAGTGGGCGGAGGGGGAACTGGCGCCTATTCCTTATTGTCCTTCGCCGACGCTGCGGATTTGTACGGATGTAAAATATGAACAGGATGCTTTGATGCAAGCAGATTCTGCTGTTTCTGATGATTCAATGCCGCATCCTTCTCATATTGTGATTCGGATTGCTGACAACGGGCCGGGGATTCCGATAGATGTTCAGGAAAGGCTGTTCGATCCGTTTTTTACTACGAAAGAGCCTGGTAAAGGTACTGGTTTGGGGCTGTCTATCAGCTATCAAATTGTGGTGGAAAAACACGGCGGGCTGCTTAAGTGCGATTCTGCACCGGGTCAAGGCACGGAATTTGCGATCGAGATTCCTGTGGGGAATAGTCAGTAGTCAGTAGTCAGTAGTCAGTAGTCAGTAGTCAGGAGTCAGTTGGCAGTTGGCAGTTGTCATTAATTAACAGTCAACAGTCAACAGTCAACAGTCAACAGTCAACAGTCAACAGTCAACAGTCAACAGTCAACTAATGAAATATAGCGTAATTTATGACGGCAATTGCAATCTCTGCGTTACCTTGGTACAGTTACTAGAAACCTTAGACCAAGGCAAGAATTTTGAGTATATTTCCATGCAAGATTTAGAGCAATTAAATCGCTTTGGGATTACGTCTGAAGACTGCGAAATGGGGATGATTTTGATAGATGGTAACACTCCGGAACGCCGCTGGCAGGGCAGCGATGCGGCGGAGGAAATCGGACGGATATTGCCTGCTGGCGAGGTGTTTGTGGCTGCTTACCGCGCCATGCCGGGGATGAAGTGGATGGGCGATCGCGTGTACGAACAAGTCCGCGATAACCGCTATACTTTGTTTGGCAAGCGATCGACTACTTACAAATCTGTTTATCCAGTTGGCTGTAAGTCGATCGACAATTGCGACAATCAGAACTAACATCAAATCCACCTTCGTTTCCGTAGGGGCAATCCCCCCGTGGTTGCCCGATTTCAATCGCCGAGTGACTGATTAAACAAAACAAAAATCTCCTGGCAAAAGTGTTTGAGTTTTTGGCCAGACTCCGCAGCGGGTTCAGTTTGACCGAAAAAACTCCAATTTTCCACCGTGGAAAAGCGCCACTGCTGACCAGTATGATCGTAACCGGCTGCCTCAACCCCGATCGCCCGCCGATATCCTTCCACCGGATCTTGGTAAAATCGGATTTGAATCAAGATGCTGCGGCTTTGCAGCAAGCGGCTTCTACCGGGAAAATGGAAGCCAATGTCGATCGAATCTGGATCTACAAGTTCTCTGGTATCCTGGTCATTCATCCAAGGTTTCAAATCGACTTTTGTATCCGGGAATTCCGACTTGAATAAATTAACAACCGCAGCAATTTTGCTGGCAACTTCTATATTTTTGGCTTGTTCGGCAGCGTTCACGCGAAAAACTCCTATCAAATATAGTTATTACATTTAGCTAATAATGTAACTGCATACTGCCGAATGTAGACTGCCAACAGCGGACTTTTTCCGAAATAATTAGGTCTTGACAAATTTTAAATTTTGTGTTACTCCCTCTTAGTCTGCGGAGGCAGACTTCGTTCGTGTAGACGCGGTTTCAACCGCCGAGGGCATATTTTCTTGCTTTCCTCTTGTCCCCCCCTTATTAAGGGGGGTTAGGGGGGATCTCCGGGTTTTAAAACACGCCCTATTCCCATAATCTTAATTCAGGGGAAGGGCGATCGCAAATTCGGAACCTTCTCCCAGCACCGATTCGCAAGTTAGTTTACCGCCGTGGGTTTCTTCCACAATTTGCCTGCTGATAGACAACCCCAAACCTGTACCTTTCCCTACTCCTTTGGTAGTAAATAAATGGTCAAATATTTTCGACTTGATCTCCGATGACATCCCTTTACCGTTATCTTTGATTTTAATCACCACGCTGTTGTTATCCTCCGAGAGATGAGTGATAATGGCGATCGTATTCGGTAAAGCTTCAATTTCAGCGTAAGTGCGGCCCTGATTGAATTCGTCAAAACACTCGATCGCATTTGCCAGCAAATTCATAAATACCTGATTCAGTTGCCCAAAATAACATTTAACTGGCGGGATATCTCCGTATTCTTTAATAATTTTAATTGCGGGGCGAGTATCTTTAGCTTTCAGACGATACTGTAAAATCATCAAAGTGCTGTCGATGCCCTCATGAATATTTGCTGAGACTTTATTCGCACTGTCAGCGCGGGAAAAAGTCCGCAAAGACTTGCTAATATTGCGGATGCGCTCTGTACCTGATTTCATAGATAAAAGCATTTTCGGCAAATCTTCAATCAAATATTCTAAATCAATTTCCGATGCTTTATCCTGTAATTCATCTCCAGGATTAGGAAATTTTTCTTGGTAAAGTTGTAAGCAATCAATCAAATCTAAGCTAGCCTCAGCAGCAGCATCAAGATTGCCCGCAATAAAACCCAGCGGATTGTTAATTTCGTGAGCAACCCCTGCAATCAAGTTGCCGAGAGCAGACATTTTTTCGCTTTGAATGAGCTGCAGTTGCGCCTGTTGCAATTCATTGAAAGATTTTTCTAACTGTTGAGATTTTTCTTGCTCCCGCGCGTACAAACCCGCATTTTCTACAGCAATAGCAACTTGAGAAATTAACACTTTGAATACTTCTACTCTCTCTGCAGTAAAAGCTCCTACTGTCAAAGCATTTTCTAAATAAATTATTCCGCGCCGCTGAGATTGATAAATAATTGGCAAACAGAGAATTGATTTTGGTTGATATTTCTGAATGTAGGTATCTACATTAAAAGCTTCGGCAACAGTAGCATTGTCTAAAACCAGATGCTTTTGACGGCGGTGTACGTAATTAATCACAGACAGGGGAACATCTTGACAATTTTCTACGGGAATAGACGGTAAAAGTGTCACTTTATCCTCCGCAAAACAGCCAGTAGCTTCTATGCAGAGAATATCGTTTTTCAGCAGCAGCAGCACTACTTTTTGAGCCGCCGCATTTTCTAAAATTATTTTGATTAATTTGGTCAACAATTTTTCTATAACAATTTCACCGTTAATCGCTTGCGCCGACTTAATAAAAGTAGCTAAGTCTAATAAATCGCCTAAACTACTACTGGTGGTATTTCCCGTGGCAGTGCGGGTGACATCGAGGGTTGGGGTTTGAATTGTGCGCGTCTGTGCTGCTAAGAAAGGATGTGTTGATTCTAAGTGTTTAACTTTAGCGATGGCTCCCCAATGGATATATCCATAATAGGCTTTAGTCAGATATGCTTGAGAAACTATCTCTTTACCCAAAGCTTGATAAAATTCTCCTGCTAATTCATAGGCTAATGCTTCCTCTTGAATGTATTTATTTTTTTGAGCTCCGGCAATCGCGCGATCGTACAATTCCATTGCTTCGGTATTTTGCCCCAAAACTCGCGCTGTTTCCGCTGCTACCAAGTCGTATTTGTGTTGATAATTCATCGGAGCATGAACTGCCCATTTTTTCATCTTCTTTTGGTTTTGCAGCACTTTTTCCAAATATTCCTTTTGTTCCCCTTTGCCAGTTGCTGGATACAAAGCGAGGATACTGAGAGAAGAGTAAAAATTATGCAGAGCAACCACATAAAATCCGGCTACAGACTCCTCATGTTTCTCAAATAACCTTGAATTTTCTAATGCTTGGGCGTAGTTTCTGAATATAAAATTAAGCTGAGTTTTGGAATTATAAACCAAAGCAACTAAAAAAAAGTTTTTACATTCTATTAAAATGGGGAGCGTTTTAACTTCATTAAATCTCTCACCGACTAAATGACAGGCTTCGACAGCTTGACCGCGCAAATTGAGGGCTGTCTGCCTGGCTATACTTATATAATGTACAGCAAATTCTAGTTGAAATTGCTGCATTAGTTTCATATATTTACCAGTCTCCTGCTCCACCAAATCTAGAGGCTCTCCTATCGACAGTTTTTTGAAGGAATATTCAGTTATAGAATAACCAGCATATTCCAACTCTCCAGTTTCCATCCCAGTTTTAAAACCTTCTTCGAGAGCGCCTAATCCTGACTTGACAGAGGCTTTCCAGTGGTTAATAAAGCAACCAAAGGGTGTATAAACTCTACTTTTGATTGAACGGGAGGGAAATTTGTCTAACAGCCTAATTGCCAGTTGACCGAATTGGTATGCCGAACTAATGTCCCCTACCTTGTACATAACTACGCCATAAAAAACGTAGGCAATACTCGCGTAAGGAGAATTACCATATTTAATGCACAGCTTGACCATCCTAAAGGCCAGCAGCGGTACCAGTTGGGGCTTGACCGGAACAGCACTGCTGAGAATCCCTGATAAAATCCGCATGGCGGCTTGTTTTTCGGGATCGATCATTTCTGGCAAGTTAGCTAAATCCTCAATTCGTTTCAATCCCAAGCTCAGTTTAGTATTACTCAGTCCCGCCATAATATTTAGCGCGTGGGGATTTTGAGGAAAAGAAATGCCTAACAGTTTCAGCACTTCCAGTCCTGTATTGAGTGCTTCTACAACTCTATTTTGAGCGTTATAAGACTGAATTTGAAGTTCATAAACATTCACTTTTTCCAGTAACGTTTTAGCTTTTTGCAGGACAATATCAACCATCTTTTTTGAATCTTCATAGTTGATGTTTAAGTATTCAGCTTCTGCCGTTGACTCGTAAATTGCTAACGTTAAGTCATAGTGACTTTGCCAAGACTCCGCAGGCAATAATTCCATAGCAACCCGCAAATACCTAACAGCAGCTTCATACGCAGCAGCCGCTTTTGCCTTGCGTCCAGCAGTTAAATTTAATTTTGCCAACTTAGTTTTTTCTGACTGTTGGCTAATTGTGTCAATTCCGACATTCAATTGATTGACGATATCAAAGATGTTTTCTTCCAGCTTGTCTGGTGGAGTATTGTGTAACAGTAATTGACCGATTTTTAAATGGGTGGATTGCTTTTGGTCTTCTGGAATTAGCGAATATGCGGCTTGCTGAACGCGATCGTGCAAAATTTTGTAACTAACCCGCGAAGTGTCTAACTTGAGATGGATTGATTCGGCTCGATCGAACACTAAAGGAATGCGATAAGCATCGCTCAAGGGCAGAATTAACCCTGCTTGCAAAGCTGAATAAAGTTCAGTAGCTGTAGCATTAGCTGACTTTTCGCTAACAAGTGACAGCACATCTAGAGCAAATTTATCTCCCACGCAAGCTGCTAGCTTCAAGACTTCTTGCGTGGGTGCGGGCAGCTTTTCAATGCGAGAAGCTACCAGTTCCACCACACTTTTATCGGTAATTCCAATGGCTTGGATTTCATCAATACTCCAATACCAGCCCGTTTGACTTACCTCATTTGTAATGTGATTAAATTCAAATTTTAAAAGAGATTCTTGATAAAGTGCTTGGAGTAATTGAGTCAAGAAAAAAGGATTGCCGCCCGTTTTATTCCAGATTAACTCGGCTAGATTTGTTACTTTTTCTGTGCAAGTGTTAAGTGTTTCAGTGACTAATTCCGTCACATTTGCTAAATCCAGCGGTTGCAACACGATATTGTTGACTCTTGTACCAGTTTTTTCAATTTCTTCTACAGTCTGAATTAACGGGTGAGTCGGACTAACTTCATTGTCTCGATAGGCACCGATTAGCAACAAATATTCTTGATCAGGGTCAGTTATTAGTATTTGCATCAACTTTAATGTTGCTGAATCTGCCCACTGCAAATCGTCTAAAAAGATAACTAGGGGGTGTTCTTTTTGGGCGAAAACGCGAATAAATTCTTTGAATACCCGATTGAATCGATTTTGGGATTCTACAGGGGCGAGTTCTGGGACTTCTGGCTGTTTGCCGATGATTAATTCAACTTTTGGAATTACGTCGGCAATTACTTGGCCGTCTGTTCCCACTGCTGTTAAAATTTTAGTGCGCCATATTTCTAATGAAAGTGCACTTTCGGTTAGCAATTGCCGCAGCAAGGAGTTAAATGCTTGGATTAATGAGGCATAAGGAATGTTGCGTTTTAATTGGTCAAATTTGCCGCTGATGAAGTAACCTTTTGACCTGGTAATGGGTTTGCTAACTTCGTTGACTACGGCTGATTTACCGATGCCTGAGTAGCCTGATACTAGCATTAATTCGCTTTGGCAATGGGCGAAATTTTCGGTATTTTGGTTTGTTGGAAAAGATGCGGCTGAAAGAGTTTCGGCATTGGGGCGGGCGGGTTTTTCTGTATTTAGGTTGGGTGGCAAAGATTTGGGTGAACCCGCCCCTACACGTTCAAATGCTGCTAATAGTTGGTTGACTTGTTGTTCTCTACCGTACAATTTTTGGGGGATTAACAATTGGCTGAGAATATCTAACCGTCCGGGGATGAAGTCGGCAATTTGTCCTGTGGTTTCTAACTGATGCAAAGAAATTTCTAAGTCGGCTAACAATCCGGCCGCACTTTGATATCTATCTTCGGCATTCTTTGCCATCAATTTCATCACTATCTCTGAAATGGCGACAGGTATTTCAGAATTGATTTGATGGGGATATATTGGTTGAACTGCGATGTGACTGTAAACTACTTCTAAGGGGTCGTTGCTGCAGAAAGGCAATTTGCCTGTCAGCATTTCATATAATGTGATACCAAGGGAATAAAAGTCGGTGCGGTAGTCGAGGGTGCGGTTCATTCTCCCGGTTTGTTCGGGTGACATATAGGCTAAGGTGCCTTCGACTGAGTTGGGGTTGTTAAATTGCGGATTTTCTTTGTTGAGTTTTGTAGCAATGCCGAAGTCGGTGAGTTTTACTTGTTTTGTTTGCGAGTTAATTATGATGTTGCTGGGTTTAATGTCTTTGTGAATAATGTGATGAAAATGCAGGTATTGTAAGGCTTTGACTATTTGGATGGCGATGTGTAAATTTGCTTGCAGGCTCAAGGTTTCTCTTTCCAGCAGTTTTGCGAGGGATTCGCCGCCAAAGTCTTCTAAAACGATTCCTAATCGGTGGTCGAAGGTTTCGAGACTGATGGCTTTGACGATTTGTTCGCTGTCTAAATTTTGGCGGATTTGATATTCGTGTTTGAGCCGGGTAATGGCTTCGAGGGTGGGATATTCGGCTTTGAGGACTTTCAGAATTGCTGGGGGCGCGTCTGTCGGTGTTTGTCCGCGATAGACTATTGTTTCGACGCCTTCGTGCAGAGTAGAAGTTATTTGGTATGCTGATAAGTTTAACATCACTTAAGTTAGAAATTACAGGAGCTAATTCTCATTAGATTAACATTACTTAATCTGGATTTTGTGTGATTGCGATCGTGTATTTGGCGATTTCCAATCACACGGAATCTACACTAAGTGAAAATGTGGGCTGGGTCGTTGGTGTCAACCAACATATTATATGTAATATTGGTCTTCTGTGTGAGTCCCGAATGCTTTCGCTCCACCGTTTTTCAGGGGGAGGGGAGCGATCGCACCGGGGCTAAAACAGCAGGAGATGGGAGCGATCGCACTGGGCCTCAAACAGGCATTTGAACGGGTTCTCAATCGGTAACAACCGTAACTTCACAGATAGTAGAAATAGATTCCGGTTCAGGCAAAATACGCACGCGGGCGAATTTTAAACCGCTGACTCCTTGCAGTGATTCTACCATGCCCGTCTGAACTTTTGGCTCTACCCAACCTTCGCGAGACAAGTAGCGCAAGTATTGTTGGTACTCTTCCCATTCGTCTTCCGCTGAATAAACTACCGTTAACATTCCGGGCTGGGTAATTCGCTCTTGTAAGTCTTTGTCAACAGCTTTTTCGATCCGCTTTTTGACAAGTTCGTAGCGGATGTCGCGAGTACCTTTGACATCAAACATTTTTTCGGTATTTTCGTTGTGAAAAATGTCGATGGTGGTATTCTGCACTAAGACTAAATGTGCGAGTTCCATGTTGATTTGAGACTCGGCTTGCAGGCGAAAAACTGTGCGGCCGCAATCGCAAATTGCTCGCAGTTGTTCGTACCGCAAACTGTGCAGGTGAAACTGGCTAAATTTGGGCTCGATCGATTTTCCTACATAAATCATGTGATCGATGCCGTCGGTGCATTCGATGTCGCAGTAGTGGGGCAAAATTTGCTGCATTTTTTCTTGCCAGCGGGCCCAGGTTTCTTGGAGTTTGGTGCTGATTAAGTTCAGCATTTGGTCGTAGCGGGTGCGATCGCTGTAAACGCAGTTGTGTTCATTTTCACAGGCTGCTTGGTAAGCTTCAACGGCTGCCTGAACCTTGGGCCCGCACTGCACAAAATAGTCAAAATATACTTCTAAACGCTCGTTTAAATATTCGGCGGCTCGCACCTCCATATCGACTGTTACTTTTTCTTTTAAATGCTCGATGTAGTCGAGCAAGTCGAGCCGCAGTTGCTCGCCGAGGTGGGTAGTTTGTGTTTCGCAAACGGCATCAGCTATGACTAAACCTAAGCGGAATTGTTCGAGCAAATCAGTTTGAATGGCTCGGTTTCTTTCGTCGCTAGAACCGCGAATGTCCGAAATTCCGTACAGCGGATGAACGTCACCAAATACGATTGTTTCTGGAGGCAGTCCCCAACTTCGCCTTTCTGCTTCTTGGGCGAACCGCCACTCGACTGCGGGGTGGATGTTGTGAATGTGGGTAAACCGCTCCTGGATGGCTTGCCGCAGGGCTGCAATGAAGGCGGGAATGAGTTCTTGGGCGTGTTTAGCGTCAATGCCGTTGAAGTGGTTTGGCCGATCGCACAACAGCCCCACAACACCCAAAATCCGCTGCCCGCACCCCTCGCGGGTGACGGATTTGACTACCAGGGGCACCAGCAGCATCGATCGAGTTCCCATTCTCCGCAAAGTTCGATCGCACTCGGTTTCGCACTCCCTACGCAAGTCTGGCACGTTCCAAACTTGATTTGCTGCTGTGGCCTTCAAAAAGTGAGAAGCTTCTAGGGAGTCCATTGAATAAAGAATCGGCTGCAAATGTTGGCCGTCTTTTGCAACTAATAGCTGTACGCGATCGTCGTCGGGGCGCAGCAGCAAAGTGCCGTCAGCATTGAAGAGCGATCGCAAACACCGATCGATTCTCTCAAATTTGTCAGCCCGCAGCATCGAATCTCGATCGATCAATAACTGAGTCAGCCGCCGAATTTGCTCCTGCACGGTGACATCAAAACCTTCTAGCAACAGCAAGCCTTCTACGCGATAATTATCCAACTGCAATCGATCGGCTAAATTCTCCAGTTGATTCGGCTGCATCAGCCAAGCTTCCCGTTCTGCAACAGGCATTAATCTTAAAGAAACATCCGCAAATTCATCTATTTTTGAGTCAATTCGAGTAATTTTTAACTGTTCCGAACCCAGCCAAAATTCTATAAATCTGGGTTCTCGGTGTTTGGGGTTTTTTACACTCGCCGTGGCAGGTTCGTCTAGCACCCGCAAACCGTCAATGTCAATTTGATAATATTGCTTAAATACCCAGTGCAAAAGGTGGCGGCGGTACAATTGTTCTGCTGTTTTGCCGTCCCCATCCTCGAACAGTTGCAGCAAAGTGATGTCGGTTTCTGCAAACAAACCGCTGGTAGATTGAGTTGCCAAGGACGTTTCCTCCCAACCGGCCAAGCGGCAAAATGCTGCGTTAGCGTAACGCAGGGCAAAAGTTCCCGGTTGCATTACTGCGATTAAAACGCGGCGATCGCCGAGAAATTGAAACAGTCGCTGTAAGTCTTGTTTCCACGTTTTCAACGGTTCAATTTCAGCAGATTGACTGGGTACTTGATCCGCCAAAGCTTCCAGTAGCTGTTCTATACTTGGTTCGCTGGGCAGATTGTTACTGTCTTGCTTTGTTGGGACGATATCTGTCGCTGGCAGTGATTTTACGGAGTTGTTGTTGTTTTGATGGGAAGACGATTTAGGAGTAGACATGAGTAAAACACCTGAAAGCAGTGGATTTTGCCAAAAAATGTCAGCGATCGGCGATTATGGCTTTGTAAAGAGCTTAAATCCTGTTTGTAAAGTTTGTGTGTGGGTATCGGAAACTGGGTGTTTTCTCGGAGGATGGGCCCAGGGACTTTTACTTTTATTCACAAACAACCTCTCAGTCTCGACGTTATAGGTGATATCAACGTGTTTACCACCTGGCGGGTAACACCCATTATAAGCGGTAGACAGTAGCGGATAGTGTCAGCAACCTAATGCTATTTGACTCAGAGGCGAGATATATAGCAGGTTTGGGTTGAATGAGGCGTAGCCCTGGTAATTGGTAATTGGTAATTGGTAATTGGTAATTACCAATTGGCAAACAGGTTGCTGGTCACTAATTTAGCAAATAAACTTGCGATATAAATTACCATATAACTGGCTATTGGGCAAGGCAAGAATTAACATATATAATACAGATAACATGATTTTTGAAAGGACATAGTTATGGCTTTAACGGTTAACAATCTCATCGGTGATGTGACTGGCTTTCCTATATTTGCTGGCGGCGGGCCACGTCTTTTGGCATTCGCTACACCCGATGAGATTAACGTAGGGAATGGAAATTTGTCGTCTTTTCCCTGGGGAGTTTGGGGACTCGACGGCAACGATACTATAGGAGGTTCGTCGGATTCCAACGAACGGCTGTTAGGAAATAACGGCAATGATATTATCGGTGGTGGTGGCGGAAATGACATAATTTACGGGGGGAAAGAGAACGATCTCCTGGATGGAAATGATGGCAACGACGTAGTTAGGGGCGACGCCGGAAACGACGTTATTTTTGGAGGATTTGGCAACGATATCCTGCGGGGAGGGCAAGGAGACGACGATTTAGATGGCAATGAGGGCAACGATTTCTTAGCAGGCGATCGGGGAGTGGACGTGCTGACGGGAGGTCTCGGTGGTGACATATTCGTGCTCAGAAGCAACGATGAAGCATTTGGTATAGAGGGAGCAGATGTCGTTACCGATTTTAACTTTGACGAGGGCGATCGTATTGGTTTGACGGACGGTTTAACAGAACTAGACCTGTTCTTTGAAGACGACAATTTGATTGCTTACGATAACGACGGAATTATCAACGACATGGTGATTGAAAACATAATTACCGGACAGATTGTGGGGATAGTTTTAAACACGGACAGCTTTGAACTTGTTGGGGCATTTGAACAGGCAAGTCCGTTTGCTTTTGCAGTTAACGGTTCTCAATTCCAGTTTTTGGCTTAGGGCCAGATCCCCCCTAACCCCCCTTAACAAGGGGGGGACAAGAGCGCTCGAAGTCCCCAATTTCTCCCTTTATATATTTTTACGCTAATCTAAAAGTAGAAATTAAAAATCGGGGAAAGTATATATGACCATTGCCACTCACCCCAAATTAACTGCACTCCCGGAACAGCGGTTGATTTTGCCGCTATCAATGACTTGGGAGCAGTTCAAAGCTCTGGATTCATTGCTAGAGTACAGTCGCAGTGTTCGCTTGTCTTACCTCGACGGATATGTGGAAATTATGACACGTTCGTCGAAGCATGAAATCATTAAATATCTGATGGCAGGAATGTTAGGTCAGTTCTTTTTAGAAAAAGATATTAGTTTTACACCGACGGGTAGCGCTACACTCCAAGGAGAAGCAAAAGGCAGCAGCAAGGAACCAGATTTATCTTACTATTTTGGCGAAGATCGGCGGCAGCGAGAAACACCCGATTTGGCGATCGAAGTTGTTTTTACTAGCGGAACTATTAATAAACTGGAATACTACCGCAGATTTAACGTAGGAGAAGTTTGATTTTGGGAAGACGGAGTATTTTCGATTTACCAACTGAACTCGGAGGGTTACGATCTGGTTTCTCGGAGTATGCTGTTGCCGGATTTGGATCTAGAATTGCTGGGGATATGCCTGAAAATGTCCGAAGAAAAAGAAGCTTTGAAAGTGTTTCGGGATGCAGTTTGAGCTGGTTAACTTAGAAGATATACAAATAAAATATGGCATAGTAATGCCGGCAATGGCGGAAATATACGAAATGTACGAAATGTCATAAAAATCGCAATCATCTGAAAACATCCAGGGTTTCTGGTTTTCAGAAATTTTATTTTAATCTATACTATTCGGAGTATAAAAAATCTTACTCTTCAGCAATCACCTATGAATAGGGATTATTCGCGCTTTGATTCCCTCACCAGCATCCTAGCAGGAACAGTAACGGTAGTAGGAATAGTTGTTTTTGCACAAGCCCCCGTTTTCGCAAAAACTCCCCAAGAAATTGCCAAATTTGCTGAATCTGTTACCGTTCAAATTAATGGAACAACTGGTCTAGGTACAGGATTTATTATTGCTAAACAAGGTACAACCTACACTGTCCTGACAGCTAACCATGTTGTAGATGATACCAAAGCTACCTATACGATTCGCAGTCATAGGGGAAAAGACTATCCAGTAACCCGTAGTGTATTATTACAGAAAGGCCAGAATGCTCCCGATTTAGCAGTTGTAACATTTAACAGTGCAGATTCTTATCCTGTTGTCACTTTCGGCGATTCCGAACAAGCGACAGTTGCTACACAAATTTTTGTGTTTGGCTATCCAGGTATTCCGGCTAGCAGAAACCAGCACCAAAAAGAGCGCAATTTCGAGTTTGTGCCGGGCTTCGTTACAAGCAGAATTTCAAGTCATCCCCAAGGGTATAATTTGCGCTACAATGCTGTCACGAAAGGGGGAATGAGTGGAGGGCCTGTATTTGATGGAGAAGGGCGGGTAGTTGGAGTTCATGGAGAGGGCGATCGGGATTACGATCCTGTCATTGACGGAAAAGTTATTACAGGTTTAGCCGATATTAAAACAGGATTTAATTCAGCGATTCCTATCAACACTTTTATAGCTAAATTATCCGAAGCAGGTTTAAATCGATCGGCACTTTTAATTAATACCTCTCCAACAGCTACTGAACCTCTGAAACTGAACAATCCGCAAGATGCTAAGACTTATTATGTTCGGGGTTTAACTCGGTTTGACAAAGGAGATTTGTCAGGGGCTGTTGCCGATTTTAACCAAGCAATTCAAACTCAATCTGATTACGCGGAAGCTTATTTCTATCGAGCCCTCGCTTATTCCGATTTGAGACAAATGCCCAAGAGTATCGCTGATTATAGCAAGGCGATCGCCCTAAATGCCGGTTATGTTGACGCTTACTACAATCGGGGGCTGGTTTTGTCAGCAATGGGAGACAAACCGGGGGCGATCGCAGATTATACTCAAGTCATCCGCTTGGATAGAAACTTTGCAGCGGCTTACAATAACCGAGGATTAGCACTTTCGGACTTGGGCGATCAAAAAGGAGCGATCGACGATTTCAATCAAGCGCTGCAAATTAATCCGGGTCGCGCCAACACTTATTTCAACAGAGGATTAGCGCTGTTTCGCATCAATAACGATCGCTCTGCCTTAGCTGATTACACTCAAGCAATTCAACTCAATCCCAATTATGCTAAGGCTTTTGCTAACCGAGGAATTACGTTAGTGAGAATGGGAGATAGACAAGGGGCGATCGCAGATTTGCAGCAAGCTGCTCGTTTATTTAGGGCTCAAGGAATGAACGCCGATGCTCAAAAAGCATTAGATTTGATTGGTCAACTGCAAAGGTAATAAAGTTTATGATATAGCAATCCTGAATCATTTGTAAAAATATGTAGGGGTAGTGCTACCCCTACTCCCCGTGCCTACCCCAGTCAAGGCGGGGCAACCGGGCGTGGGTTTTGCCCCTACAAGAATTACACGAATCATTTAGGATTGCTATATATATGATATAATAGAAAATATGACCCTTCTAAAAACCATGTATCAAGCAACATTAACTGATGTTTCCTTAGATCCAATATTAGAGCGCTTAACGCAACTTGCCCAACTAGAACCTGACTGGGATTCTTATGGTGCATTAGCAGTTTCGCCCGTTGCTTTTGTAAAAGCCTGTCAGTTGCTCATTCATGTCAAATACTCTCTGGCGCCTTTAGTTGGCGATCGAATTTTACCCTATGATGCAGCACCAATTGCTAATGGTAGCCTACAACTGGAATGGCGGAGTCCACAGGGCAATCTAGAAGTGGAAATTAAATCTGATATGAGTTTCAGCTATCTACTAATTAAGGGAGAGGGAAGCGAGAGAAAATTTGAGGAGAAAAACGATCTATCATTATCTGAAGTCCTGAATGTGTTGTCTCAGCTATTAATTCAATAAGTCAGGATGAGATAGTGATAGAAGAAATTGCAGATAACGATATCCTTTATCGTCGGATTCCGAATGTACATCTTTATGAGGATGGTACTGTAAAATCAGTGGCTTTCCAGGTTAGAGGAAAACCTGATAACAGCATCTCAGTTGAGTTGGCGAGGCTAACAACTCCCCAGGAAATTTTAGCTCGTGCGAGAAATCCTGACACTACTAAAGTGGGTGTTTTGGTAGCAGGATCTGCCCGTTGTTTAGGCTTCATTATCCGGCATGACCCTTTGCAGGATAATCCCGCTCATTGTCTTATTGAGGGGGAAAACAACAAAGTCAAGTGTAAACTTTTGGCTGAGGCTACAACTATTTTAACTTTGCCTGAGTAAAGGCGATCGCGCTTTTTGACAAATTGGAATGTAAGGGCGATCGCTACTGTTAGTATAATACCAAATCCGGGTTAAATACCCCCTTGATTCTTCAGTCTCAAGCGAGAGGGACTTCGTTTGACAAGAAGCGGTTTCAACCGCCGAATTTGATTTTCCCCTAAAACCTCACCGTCACCAAAATCACCCGCCGAGGCTGATCTTCCGCTTCAATAGTATACTCAACACGCCCAAAACCTCTCGGCCCCGGTTCAACTAAATCGTAGCGAGATGTCACCGTACCGGCGGCTGTATCGTATTGAGCAAAAACAGCACCGGGATTCCTCCCAGCAGACGCATCCGCATCCCCTCCCCAAGAACCCCAATCATCCAATCGCGATCGCGTTGGCAATACAGAAGCCGCGATTTCTGGAGGTGTTAATCTTTGATCGGCTAAGACTTGTTGAGCGTTATGAATAGCGCACATTGTCGGCCCGGAAATTTTGGCATCGCTATATTGATCTTCCCACTTTTGTACGAAGCCAAAACCAACATTCGGGCCGACTTGATCCTGTCTTTGCCGCCCCCACAGCCGACTGGTATCTGATGCAAAATTAGAACCGCTGCCAGTTACCGCTAATTCGGTTCTTTTGCTGGTAAAATTGCGGTTAACAAATTCTTTGTCTGCGGTGCGAATGGCATTAGCGGCCGCTGGTTCTATTTTACTGCTAACATTAGTATTGCCTTGTACGATTGGTGAGAGAACGCCGGGGATGGGCTGTGCTCCACAATATTTTTGAATACCGTTAAAAACGCGATCGGCTGATAAAGCACTAATCGGAAATTCTAGGGAATAAGCTTCGGCAGGTTTGGGGAAAAAGATGCCCGATGTTGCGGAAGCAGCAAAAGAAGCGCCACCCCAGATAATGATACGATTAAATTGACGGCGGCTGATACTCATAATTTATCGACTCCCTGGAGAGGATGCCCCCGGTTCAATTTGAAATTTGAAAAAGTGATAATTCCTGTTCCCACAATTTTTAGCTGTGGAACAAGATATCTCAAGAGATAAACTTCTACCATTACTAATATCTACCAGCATTGTATTGATCCTCCCAGGCTTTCCCACCTGAGAATCTACTTGATTTCCATCTACATAAACTTCTATTTTGGGTGGTAAAATTTCACTTTGATCGTCAACTCCATACTCCAATCGGAGAGAAGCACGACCCCCTGGAAGTTTACAAGTCCAACCGGCCTCGCGTACCCTCATAATACTGGTATGTAGTTGTCTGCCTATGGAAAGGTCTGTAGGCCCTCTGTACAAATAAGCTAACCCGCCCGGGTGACTAAGGTTCCTTCCACCCCGTGTAACAAGACATTGCAGGTCGAGTATATGGATTGGGCGCTGGGCCTGTGCCACTTGTGCACCAACAGTCGCTAGAGTAAAAGACAACACCCCAGCCGAGAACAAACCACTGAGCCACCGCACTCGCTTCATATAAATATCCTGCTAATACCTTAATCAATTAATATAAAGGATGAGCTGTGTAGGAAAAGTCCTGACTTTAGATAGATGACAAAATCAAAAATGTCACAATTGTACGAAATGTCAGGTATAATGAAGGGCGTAAACTCCAGCTTCTCCCTAATCTATGGATATTGCCGAAGTTTTGACACTGGCAGATGAGCTAATTTTTGCTAAGACGGGAAAGCATTTAGATTACGTGCAAGAAGCTATCCTGCGGGGAACTTTACAAGACACAACTTACACGCAAATTGCTCAAGAAGTTTACTCAAGTCCAAGTCATGTCAGAAATGTCGGAGCACAACTTTGGAAAAAACTTTCTAAAGAATTGAAAAAAGATATTACTAAAACAAATTTTAGGGCTGTATTAGAGAAGGGTATAGTTTATAATTATCAATCAACTATTGTTGAAAATATCACAGGTGAGAATGTAACAGTTAATAAAAACCTTAACGTTTGTCGTGAAAAAGTGCGATCGCCCAAAACACCCCAAAACCCCCAACCAACAGCAAAACAGCCCCGCATCGACTTAGGCGACGCACCAGAAATCTCGACATTTTTCGATCGCACATCCGAACTTTCCACCCTCAAACAATGGATTGTGGAAAACCGCACCCGTCTCATTACCATCTTAGGATTAAGCGGAAGTGGCAAAAGTGCGATCGCCCTGCAACTAATCCAACACATTGAATATGAATTTGACTGTATAATCTGGCGAAGCCTCCGCGACGCGCCATCCCTCCAAACACTCCAAACCGACTTAATTCAATTCTGTAGGGGCGGTGCCCCCGTGCCCGCCCCCGAAGAAAGGGCGATCGCCGCCCCCGAAGAAAGGGCAACCACGGGGGGATTGCCCCTACAATATTTGCGATCGCACCGCTGTCTCATCATCCTCGATGATGTGCAAACAATTTTCAGCAGCCAACAACTAGCAGGAAACTACAAACAAGGCTATGAAAATTATGGCACTTTCTTCAAACAAATAGCAGAATCATGTCACAACAGTTGCATAGTTTTGATTAGTTGGGAAAAACCCAGAGAAATTGCCGCATTAGAAAGCCACCCGAAAAATTGTCAAACATTGCAACTCAATGGTTTAGGCGAACCAGCGCGAGAAATATTCACAGAAAAAGGTTTACTTGAATCGGAAAACTGGTCAAAATTGATAGACATTTACCGAGGAAATCCCTTGTGGTTGAATACAGTAGCTGCTGCTATTCAAGACTTATTTAGCGGCAATGTTTCAGATTTTTTATCCTATGATAGCCTAGTTTTAGGAGACTTAGAATATATATTGCACCAACATTTTCAGCGCTTGTCAGACAGCGAAAAACAAGTAATGTCCTGGTTGGCCAATCAAATCAAAGCAGTCGAAATCTCCAAAAAGCCCGCCCTTCTGGAATTATCGCCTTCAGAATTCCTCAAAGCCGTCGAATCCTTGAGACGGAGGTTATTAATCGAAAAAGTCCAAAAGGGCGATCGCACCCTCTTCCAACTCCAACCGGCGATCGCAGAATACATAAAAACCAACATCAAATAAACAGTTGACAGTTGACTTTACAATCGAAACGGCGATCGTATTGCAATTAATTCTGTAGGGGCGGGTTCACAAACAATATTTGAAACAAACAAATAGGTAAAATAAACCCGCCCCCACCCACGCATAGGGCCGGGGCGGGTTTATAAATACCCTGGATGTGAATTAGAAATACTGGTGAACCCGCCCCTACAGCAACTATATCTATTTAACCGGACACGATATAACTTGAAAACATCTCAACCCATAGCGCATCAATCCGCGTTCATCAGCGGTTAAAAAATAAAAACATCAAACTACAAACTACGCATGAGGCCAGAAACCGGCTTTTTTACCGAATCAGTAGGCTGCAACGCGTCTTTTCATAAAAAACCCGGTTTCTTTAGTCGGAGTGCGATCGCGAACTGTTTCAGCAAAACTTGCATCCAAACATCCGCATTTAGCCTTAAAATTAAAAAGACTGACTAGCCAACAATGCCCTATGTTTGAAGCCCTTGCCGATCGACTCGAATCCACCTGGAAAAAACTGCGCGGACAAAATAAAATCTCCGAGTCCAACATCCAAGACGCGCTCAAAGAAGTTCGCCGCGCCCTCCTGGAAGCCGATGTCAACCTCCAAGTCGTCAAAAACTTCATCTCAGAGGTAGCGGCAAAAGCACAAGGCGCAGAAGTCGTTTCAGGCGTCCGTCCCGACCAACAATTCATCAAAATCGTCCACGACGAACTCGTGCGCGTCATGGGGGAAACCAACGTACCCCTCGCCACCGCCGACTCCGGGCCCACAGTGATCCTGATGGCAGGTTTGCAAGGAACCGGGAAAACCACAGCTACCGCTAAACTAGCGCTGCACCTCCGCAAACAAAATCGTACCGCACTGCTAGTCGCAACCGACATTTATCGACCAGCCGCGATCGACCAATTGCTAACCCTCGGCAAACAAATCGACGTACCCGTATTTGAATTAGGCAAAGACATTGACCCCGTAGAAATTGCCCGCCAAGGCATCGAACACGGCAAACAAATCGGCATTGATACCATCATCGTCGATACAGCAGGTCGCCTGCAAATCGACCAAGACATGATGGCAGAATTGGGCCGCATCAAACAAACAGTACAACCCCACGAAACGCTGTTAGTTGTTGATGCCATGACCGGCCAAGAAGCAGCAAATTTAACCCGCACCTTTCACGAACAAATCGGCATTACCGGCGCAATCTTAACCAAATTAGATGGGGACAGCCGCGGCGGTGCAGCCTTATCAGTGCGGCAAATATCCGGCGCGCCGATTAAATTTGTGGGCGTCGGCGAAAAAGTGGAAGCATTGCAACCATTTTATCCCGATCGCATGGCATCGAGAATACTCGGCATGGGCGATGTCTTGACGCTAGTAGAAAAAGCGCAAGAAGAATTTGACATCGCCGATGCCGAGAAAATGCAAGAGAAAATGCTCACGGCAAAGTTTGACTTTACCGACTTTCTCAAACAAACCAGACTGTTAAAAAACATGGGTTCCCTCGGCGGCATCATGAAAATGATTCCGGGGATGAACAAACTTTCAGACGAACAAATGCGGCAGGGAGAAGTGCAGCTAAAACGCACCGAAGCCATGATTAATTCGATGACAGTGGAAGAACGCCGCAACCCCGAACTTTTAGCAAGTTCTCCATCCCGCCGCCGCCGCATCGGCAAAGGCGCAGGCTACGCAGAAAACGACGTAACAAAGCTGGTGAGCGATTTCCAGAAAATGCGTACAATGATGCAGCAAATGAGTCAAGGCAACTTTACAGGAATGGGAGGATTGCCCGGAATGCCCGGAATGCCGGGAATGGGCGGCCCCGGAATGCAGCCCGGTTCCCGTGGCTATATGGGTGCCCAGCAGAAGAAGAAAAAGAAAAAAGATAAGCCTAAAAAAGGTTTCGGACAGTTGTAGAAAGCGTCAAACATATTGCACGATTGTCAAAATTTTGTAGGGGCGGGTTCACCGATCATAATTGCCTAAAACACACAATCTCGTAAACCCGCCCCACCCCGTGCAAGAGTCCTTTAACTTTTTTTTGTGGCCGAGTTCAATCTAAAAAAAACTGGAATTGAATATGGTACAAACAATCACTCAACCAGAAACCATATCTATAGAATTGCCAAACGCGATCGGGATTGTTGTCAGTAGCGAGCAATTCGAGGCCCTAGCATTGGCAAATCCCGACTTGAGATTAGAGAGAACAGCAGAAGGAGAATTAATAGTGAATCCACCCACAGGAGGAGAATCAGGCAGCCGCAATCTCAGTATTAGCGGGCAAGTTGATCGCTGGTGCGAAGCACACGAGGATTTAGGAGAAGGTTTTGACTCTTCTACCGGATTCATCCTCCCCAATGGTGCTCGCCGTTCTCCCGACGCTTCCTGGGTGAGTAGAACTCGCTGGGAAGCACTAACTCCAAAACAGCGCCAAGGCTTTGTTCCTCTGTGTCCAGACTTTGTAGTAGAATTGCGATCGGCATCAGACAGTCTCTCCACCCTTCAAACTAAGATGCGGGAATACATCGACAACGGCGCAAGATTGGGGTGGTTGATTGACCCGCAAAACCGGCAGGTAGAGATTTATCGACAGCAAGCAGAAGTAGAAATATTAATCAATCCTGCCGAGTTATCCGGGGAAGATGTATTGCCAGGATTTGTGTTGAATTTAAGGCGAGTGTGGCGTTAGATAGCTTTTGATACCAAATCCGCACAATCCCACATTCGGCACCCCCCAACGGGCAGCATACACTGCAAGAGTGCGACTCGAAGTCGATCGTCCGAGACAATAGTGAATCAAAATATCGAAAATTCTGTGTTACTGAGCATAAACCCGTTAGGAATTCCTAAAAATTAACGTTCGGGCATGAGGTAAATTTTATTAATTCATAAAATATCAAAAATCCGACCCAAACTAACTATTAATTCCCAGCAGAATTGAGTTAGCATGATGATGAGAGTAGGATTTTGAGCCTTTCCTACAAAAGATTCATAAAATTTATCGAGGCAAACTAGATGTCAGGCCAGCTTGCTAGCCCTACCTTTATGCCTAATAATTCGGTTGCCTTGAAGCTGTCTACAGGCTTAGAAAATAAATATCCTTGCCCCAACTCACACCCCAACTCTCGCAGTTTCTGTAGCTGTGCTGGCGTTTCTATGCCTTCTGCCACAATATCCATACCTCGGCTGCGAGCCAGCGTTACAATTGTCTGGATAATTTCTACGCCGCTGTTGTCTGCCCCAATGCGGCTCACAAAAGAGCGGTCAATCTTTAAGGTATCAATGGGAAACTCGTGTAAGCGGCTTAAAGAAGAGTAGCCCGTGCCAAAGTCGTCGATACACAACATAAGGCCTAGAGCTTTTAGCTGCTTCAACATCTTTTCTTCCCTGGATACGGTTTCCAAAATGCAGCTTTCAGTAATCTCTAGTTTTAGACTGTAGCTGGGAAAGCCAGTCTCCTGCAAAATCTCCTCAATTCGATTGAGTAGGTTTGCTTGCTTTAGCTGCACGGGGGAAAGATTGACATTAATCGCCAAGGGAGGTGTGTGGGGAAACTGTTGCTGCCAAATACTGATCTGGTGACAAGCTTCCTGCAAAACCCACCACCCCAGTTCATTGATCAAACCAGTTTCTTCAGCCACAGGGATAAACTCAGCAGGCGGGTAGATTATGCCAGATGGGTGATGCCAGCGCACCAAAGCTTCAAAGCCACTCAGTTGCCCGGTAGAAAGGGAGACAATTGGCTGGTAGTGAAGGCAAAATTCTTGTAGCGCCATTGCCCTTCTCAAGTCGTTTTCCAACTGCAAGCGCGTCATCGCAACAGTTTGCATCGCTGGATCGAAAACTTCGTAACGCCCTCTGCCTTGAGCTTTAGCATAATACATTGCGATATCCGCATCTCTGAGCACGTCTTCTGGGCGATCGTAACCCATTGTGCTAACGATAATGCCAATGCTGATATCGGTAAATACTTCATAATCATTCAAATTAAACGGCTGCCTTAATTGATTTTGGATGCGTTCAGCCACCCTGTTTGGTTCATCAATATCTTTAATATCTTCCAGCAATATTACAAATTCATCTCCTCCAAACCGCGCAACTGCATCTGTGGGGCGTAAAGAAGCTTGCAGTTGACGAGCAACGCTTTTTAGTAATTCATCCCCAACCAAATGTCCGAGGCTATCATTCACCACTTTAAAGCGATCTAGGTCAATAAATAGCACCGCATATAGATAATCTTCACGTGTGTACGACAAGTCGATCGCCTGTTGCAGCCGATTCATAAACCAAGCGCGGTTAGGCAACTCCGTTAGCGCGTCGTGAAAAGCATCATGTCCTAATTTTTGTTCTCTTTCCAACAACTGAACTTGAGCCTGTTGAAGCTCGTTGTAGGCTTGTCTAAGTTCAGCCGTTTGAGAAGCAACCCGTTCCTCTAACTCAGAAGTGAGTTTCTGCAAGGCCGCTTCCGCCTCTTTTCGCGCTTCAATTTCCTCTTTGAGAAGCACATTTTGCTCTTCCAGCGTCTTGGTCAAATTTCGCAGTCTCAGGTGTAGTTGCACGCGGGCTAGGACTTCCTCTTGCTGAAAGGGTTTGGTGATATAATCTACTGCCCCCATTGACAGACCTTTAACCTTATCCACCCGATCCGTAAGAGCTGTCATAAAAATCACAGGGATATCTTTCGTTGCCACCGATGCTTTTAAGCGGTGGCAGGTTTCAAAGCCATCCATCCCCGGCATCATCACATCTAACAATATGATATTTGGCGAAACTTCTTGTAACTTCTCAATAGCACTTTCCCCATCCTTAGCCACTAAAACCTTGAAGCCTGACTCCTTCAAAAAATCGAACAGAAGTTTGAGGTTATTCGGGTTATCGTCAACAATTAAAATTACATTGTCTTTTTGGTTGAGCATTTTATTCCCCCAAATGTTTTTTTACAAAAGCTAGTAGTTCTTTTTCTTCAAAATTTTTGGCAAATTGCAAGATTTTATTAGCAAAGGGTAGATAGTTACCGTCTATCTGCTTGAGTCTATTGGCTTCCTGCTCAACCACTTCAATATCGCCGATCCGAGCTGCATTAAACAGCGCTACCAGCTCTGCTGATGGCGGTATCACAAGCTCACCACTCTGAACTTTTAATAAATCAGTGAAACCTTCCTGCTGTGCGATCGCCAAATCCGCAGGTTGGTCGTAAATCCATTCTATTTGTAAGTAATTTTTTAATACTTCTAGCAATTCTTCTACTTGGATAGGCTTTGACAGGAACTCGTTACAACCTGCTTCTTGGCTATTTTGGCGATCGAATTCAAACACGCTGGCGCTGGATGCTATCAATATTACATCCTTAAAGTCTGATGACTTTCGGAAGCGCCGCGACATTTCAAATCCATCCATTACTGGCATCACTAAGTCTGTGATAATCAGATCCGGTTGAAAATCAATGGCTTTATTTAAACCCTCTTGTCCATTACAAGCTTCCATGATTTTAAAACCTAGTGGTTCTAAAAAACTTCTAATAAAACCTCGATTTTCTAATCGATCGTCTACTAACAAAATTTTATTTTTATTCCCTTTAAAACCCCTTAAATTAGTTGAAGTATTTAGCGAAGGTTGCTCAATAAATTCCGCTGATTGAGTCAACTCTAAATCAAGGGAAAAAATGCTGCCTTGACCGAGTATACTTTCGACTTTTATTTCGCCTCCCATCAGTTGAACAATTTTCTGTGCGATCGCTAATCCCAACCCAGTGCCTTCTGCCTTCTGCTGGCTATTTCCGACTTGTTCAAACGGTAAAAATATTTTTTCTAACTGTTCGGGTGCCATTCCAATCCCCGTATCTTGGATATGGAAACGAATTTTAGTAAGTTGTGATTGGTCAGAGTCTTCCCCCGTACCTATTACGCCTACCTTAAAAATAACACCTCCTTTTTCTGTAAATTTAATAGCATTGCCCAAAAGGTTAATCAAAACTTGGCGCAGTCGTTTTTCATCAGCATTTACAGCGTGAGGAAGTTGATTTAATACTTGATAACTAAAGGTAATTTCTTTTTGTTCAGCTCGGATGCGGCACATTTCCACAACCCCGATCAAAAAGGAAGAAAAATTAAAACTTGAGCTGTCAAGTTCCATTTTACTGGCTTCAATTTTAGAAAGGTCTAAAATATCGTTAATCAGCGTGAGTAAGTGCGAACCACACTGGTGAATAATGTGGATAGCATCTTTTTGTTTAGGAGTGGTAGTTTGATCGCGCTCCATAATTTGAGAGTATCCTAGAATTCCGTTCAGGGGTGTGCGAAGTTCATGGCTCATGTTGGCGAGGAATTCGCTCTTGGCATGGTTAGCAGTATCAGCGGCAATTTTTGCCTCTTTTAGCTCACTTGTTCGTTCTTCTACTCGATTTTCTAGCTCGGAGTTGGTCTTTTCTAAAGCAGCAAAAGACTCGCGCAATTGCTGTGCCATTTGGTTAAAAGATTGAGCGAGAACTCCCAGTTCATTTATCCCATTTACGTCTACTTTTTGATTTAATTGACCGCTAGCGATCGCTCTACTCGCTTTACTCAAAAGAAAAATAGGATGGGTAATCCAGCGGGAGGCGAGGATTCCTAACAACGTCGCTAGCACTAACGCTAAAATGCAGAGTAGGATAGTGCTACGGGTATTGGCATTGATTTCCTCCATAAAGTCGGCTTCTGGAACGACTACAACAATCAGCCAATCAAGACCTCTACCATCTTGGAAGGGGGATACTTGCACGAATTCCCGCTGACCATCTAGCATGAAGTCTAGTTGCTGGTTGCTATCTATTTCGGTAAAGTTACCAAAGCGTTCTATTAAATGTTGCGCTGTACCCTCGATCAAAGGTACGCTGCTCTCAATCGCTTTTAATCGTTGCGTTTTTTGGCGATTGTTGCTCTTGATAAATGGCTTCTCGGCGGTGGAAGAAGCCACTAGCAAGCCAGATCGTTCGATGATGAAAGTCTTTCCCGATCTACCAATTTTTAAACTTTGGAGAAAGTCGCCGATTTTTGAGAGAAATAGATCCGTACTTACAACACCTATAAAAATGCCATTTTTATCGTAAACAGGTTGGCTAGCGGAGATTCCTAGGCTAGGTTGAATATAATATTGATAAATTTTATTCCATTGGGGTTTGCCTGCAGCTTTTGCAGCTTTATACCAGGGTCGAATGCGGGGATCGTAGTCTGGGTGGGTTTCCTTAAACTGAGTCGGGTTGCCCTCTCTATCTACCTTGACGATCGTATTGAGAAAATTAGTAGAGCGATCGGTTATTTCAATAACCACACTGCCATCATCCTTATATCCAGCACCCGCGTATTCTTTTTTTTCGCCTCCAAAACTGATGTAACTAACAGTGGAAAATTGCTTGAGCTGCCAGTAGAAGTAGCTTCTCATAGAACCCATATTGTCTGGATTCCACAACCCAAAGCGGCCAATGGCATCGACGCTGATGGCATTAATCAAATGGGGCGTTTCCAAGTAAGTGTTTAATTGTTGATTGATGCGGGCGACTACCTCCGTTCGTAATTGGCTAGTAACATTGTTGACGGCAGTTTTGCCGTTGCGTAGCGAGAGCCAACCTGTCAGTCCCACAGCAGCGAAGATTTGCAGGACGAATGGTACGACTAAGACGAGGCGCAGCGGGATTTTTTGAGGCCTTTTTGCAACTTCGTCCTCACTTGCGATTAGTGTCATGGCGGAGTCATTTTAGTATTTGGATTATTTCAATAACAACAGTCGCTCACCCCTCCTTACTCCATCCAATCTTAATTATATCTGCGTTCATCAGCGTTCATCTGCCAACATCTGCGATCGCAATTATTGCTGTCCCAAAGTTCCCTTATACTCGTCCGGTACAAATTCCGTAACCACTTGGCCGCCGCCACCGTCGCCTTTGACAATCACAGTTTGATTTTTCAACTCTCCCGCCGCCCTCGGCCCTGTCAAATTAAACACCGGATTTAGCTGCCGATATACCACATTTCCTTCTGCATCGAACGTCTGGTTAGTTAAATACCACGTTACGCGATCGGTATTTAATTGAGCTTGACGTTTTTCCCCAATTCCTACCACATTTCCCGTCAAATAAAAAACTTTTTTCTCTAAATCTCCCCGCCCCGTATCCCCAGTCATCGTCACCTTTTCCACGCGGTGAAAAACCTTCACCGGTCCAGGCGATATCACAGATTGGGCCGGAAAATTCCAACTCATCAAACTGCTTTCTATTTGTAGCGGCGGGTCTGATGGCATCAACTGAGCGTTTTTTGTCAGCGTCGCAATCTTGGTTTTTAAGTCTACATCTACTTGGTCGGCAAAACCGCTGTCTGTGACTATTTTATCTTTGTATCTGTCAATTTGAGTCGGTTTGGCGCTGTTTACCTTTTGTTGATCCACAAACCACACTAAGTGCTCGGTTCGCAATTGCAAAACCGGATCTTTAACATTCGCCACCACAGAGCCGAATAACTCCATTCTCTTAGCCCTGCTGAAAACCCGCGCTTCCTTCGCTGAAGCCGTCACCTGTTTGTTCTCTCCCGTCAAATTATTGCGGACAACTAAAACATCTTCCTTCGGCCGCCACTCCAACTCATTTCCCCGCAACACCACTCCATTTTTCAGGTCTTTAGCGACTATGTTACCTTTGAGAAAAACCTGATTTCCTTCCTGAAATACCTGCCCCGTTTCTCCCTGAATATCGTAAATTTCTTTGCCGTCCTGAAACAATTTGCCCACTGGTTTCTGAACGTTAACTATCTTTTGGTCTTTGCTGTAAACGGCATTTTGCGAGTTTACTTTCCAGAACGTCTCGCCCTTTTCGTTTGCTTGTTCTAGGGTTACTTTGTTTAAAGTTAAAGTGCTGTTTGACTGTTGAGCAGTTTTTAGATCCTCCGCTAATTTGTTCTTTGGAGCCTCTTGCGGAACCGCACAAGCACCAATCCCCAAAATCAGTGCTGCTAAAAATAGCAGCATCAATTTTGGGGATTTGAAATTGGGAATTTGGGATTTGAGATTAATCATGGGTTATTGGGAATTGGTAATTGGTAATTGGTAATTAATAATTGGCTCTTGAAAAACACTTAATCAAAAATTAAAAATGTGTCATGTTTTGTCTAAATTTTTAACTTTTAATTCTCAATGATTCAACCCATTAACCATCACCCATTACCCGTTACCGATTACCCATTACCACATCCCTATCTGTCGTCGTGTTCCTCCATCAAGCTCAGACCCGACAAAGGGCGGTAAGCATAATTAGGGCGCGATGTTTTTTGGATGTCGTCCTTAATCATTTCCAAATCGATATAGCGATCGGCTACATTAATCAAACTGTCGCTCGTCATCGATCGCAAACTCACCACCTCAACCCGCACACCGCGATAGCTCACAGCGTCTACAGCATAAGCCAAATCGCCGTCACCGCTCACCAGTACCGCTGTGTCGTAAGACCCCACTAAAGCCATCATATCCACAGCGATTTCTACATCCAAATTCGCCTTCTTAGAACCATCTGGCAACTGTACCAAATCCTTAGAAATCACGCGGTAGCCGTTGCGGCGCATCCACAGCAAAAACCCCTGCTGTTTCTCGTTAGTGCGATCGACACCCGTGTAGAAGAAAGAGCGCAGCAGCCGCGATCCCGCAGTTAAACGGCACAGCAGCTTAGTGTAATCAATCTCAATTCCTAACTGCAAAGCCGCGTAAAAAAGGTTAGAACCGTCAATAAAAATTGCCACTCTACCCCGATTTTCTAGAACCTGTTCCGGCGTAAAAAGGTCGTTGCTTTCTATTCTATTCAACATGATTGTTATGCCTCAATTTTTATGAAAGATTGGTAAGGAAATAACTGCTAATTCGTAGTCTGTCATAACACCCAGAGCGCTGGCTGCCAACTATGAAGGTACTGTTTACAGCAGCTCGATCCGCTTAAAAACAGGTTGGGGTTCCCCCAGAGTTTGGTTTGCAGGCAAAGCGCCCCAGGCAGCATGAGCTGCAAAATTCGCTAAACTGTTAACTGTAACTCGATCGTTAAAGTCAATTGAAAAACCTAGCTGTTGATAGATAGCGTTGCTGATATTGGGAATAATCGGCGATAAAAGGTAAGATGCTAGTCTAACAGATTCCAGAACAGAATATAGCACCTGTTCGACACTTTCGAGCTGTCCCTGCTTGTACAAACTCCAAGGTGCTTGCACGTCAATAAACTTGTTCCCGGCTCGCACTAATGCAAGCACGGCTTCGCAAGCCTTGCTAAAAGCCAACTCTTCGTAAAAATCCGCTACTCGATCGCCCAAATCCAGGCTCATAGCCTTGAGAAGGTTGTCGCCCTCAATGTTTTCTCCCAACACATTTGGTACGCAGGCACCGCAATATTTGCGAGCCATGTTTAACGTGCGGTTAAGCAAATTTCCCAAATCATTTGCTAGCTCAGCATTCAATATATTGATAAACCGAGTTTCGTTAAAATCGCCGTCCTCTCCGAACTCAATTTCTTTGAGGAAATAGTAACGTACTGCATCAGCGCCGTACTTGTTGACCAATTCGACAGGGTTTAAAGTATTACCCTCCGTTTTGCCCATTTTTTTGCCGTCTTTGGTCAAAAACCCGTGTGCGAAGACGCGACCCGGCACCGGCAGATTCGCTGACATCAGCATTGCCGGCCAGTAAACTGCGTGGAAGCGAAGAATATCTTTGCCGATCAAGTGCAAGTCAACCGGCCACCATTTAGATAAAGCATTCTCCAAAATCGGGTCGCTGTCCGGATCTAGCAAGGCCGTGACGTATCCCAGCAAAGCGTCAAACCAGACGTAGATGCTGTGACTGGGGTCAACTGGCATTGGCAGACCCCATGCGAGATTCACTCTAGAAATCGAAAAGTCTTGCAGTCCAGAGTTGACGAAACTGAGCACTTCGTTGCGTCGGCTTTCCGGCGCGATGAAGTCGGGACGTTCTGCGTACAAAGCCAGCAGTTGGTCTTGATACCGCGACAGACGGAAAAAGTAATTTTCCTCGTCGCGCCACTCAACTTCCTTGCTGGTGTGGACAGAACACCGATTTCCCGGCAACAATTCCCGTTCATCCTTGAATTCTTCACAGGAGACGCAGTACCAACCTTGTTGCTGGTTCAAGTAAATGTCGCCGGAGTTCCAGACGCGCTGGAAAAATTCTTTGACAATGTACTCGTGGCGCCGCGAAGTTGTGCGGATGAAGCGATCGTACTGGATAGAGAGTTGCTCCCACAGCGCCTCAAACGCCGGAACCACTGAATCGCAGTGAGCTTGGGGCGATCGTCCCAAACTCTCGGCTGTCCGCTGAATTTTCTGGCCGTGTTCGTCCGTCCCTGTAACCAGCAAAACAGATTTGCCCCGCAGCCGCTCAAATCGGGCTAGGGCATCCGCAGCCATAGTCGTATAAGCGCTGCCAACGTGAGGTAAATCGTTTACATAATACAGAGGCGTTGTGATCGCAAAGGTATTTTTAGTTTTATCGGTCGATTTCATTGAATGCTAAAAGAAAATTCCCTAAATTTCGTTTCGATCTTAACTCAGCGGTTAAATTTTTTATGGAGTGGCAATCAAGCCAAATTCACTGCAAGTTATTTGCAATTGTCTAACCCGGGCTATTCCCAAAAGAAATATTGCTTTCATATCAACACTAATCTTTTTTAGTTGTTTTTGACCAACTCTCTAAAATGTCTTAATATTTTGACATTCTGCTGCCTTGGGAATCGACGCTCCTGGGGTACGCGCCTCCTCTATTCATTGGTCGTAGCCGCTATCGCTAGAGCGGGTTTAGCAGCCCACCCGGTTGGCAACAAAACTCGTCAGTTGGGCTGCTAAACCCGCCGTTCGACTAACGCTCCGCGATTACTTTCTGTGAATGCCCGATCGCTCACCATCGCCATCTCTTTCTCGCGATCGCTGGAAAGTCGATCGCCCGCCACTCCTGCCACTTTCCGAGCCGCTCATGGACGCAGAAACCGGGTTGTTTACGAAACTCTCTTGTCAACCGCGAAGCTTTAGTTTCTTGCCCCAAAAAGAGTATAAAAGCCTAGGTTTTTTATCACAAAACCCGGTTTTTAAAGGTTGCGAGTACATCCACAGACAATAAAACCCCAAGCCAGTTAAGCTTGGGGCTATCAAAATTAGGGTGCATCTAACAACGGATTATCCGATCGCCCTCGATCGCCATCTGGAAAACTCACTCGATTTCCGCCAATAGCTTCTGACAAATAATCCGCCGCAGCTTCCACAACCGCGATCGCATTTTCGTAAACCATCCGCGTCGGCCCCAAAACCCCAACACTACCCACCGGCACTGATCCCCGGCGGTAAGTCGAAGAAATCAGAGTACAGCCACGAATTGGTTCTAAAGAATTTTCCGAACCAATACGCACCGTTACCCGCTTTCCGGGGATGTCCAACTCAGGCGATTCAAAAATCAAAGGCCAAAGCAGTTCTTGCTCTTGTTCGAGCAGTTGCACCAGGGTTTGAACTTGCTGCAACTGCGAAAACTCAGGCAAGCGCAGCGCTTCTGCTAAACCGCCGATCAGAATCCGCGTGTAGGTTGGATTGCTTTGGCGGCTGCTCAAAGCAGTCAGCATGGTTTCCATCCACTCAGCGTACAGCTCAAAGTCCCGGTCTAACTCGCTCCAGTCTACAGCCGAGAGTTCCGAGAGCGATCGTCCCCGCAACTTGCTGTTCAAAAAATTCGACAAAATCTGCAACTGGCGATCGACAATTTCGGCATCAGGCCTGTTACCTTCTGCGTCTGAAGGCAACTGCACCAAAACCGACTGAGTTTCGTAGGCATCCGTCACCACGATCAGCATCACCTTTCCCGGCTCTAGCTGCACCAGTTGCAAGTGGCGCAAGCAAGCCATAGTGGTTTGCGGTATGGTGATCATGGCTATGTAACCGCTGATAGTTGCCAGGATTTGAGCAGCGCCACGGAGTGCCGCGTCCATGCGACCATCCGACCAATTGAGCTGGTCTAGTACCTGTTCCACCTTGCGGGCGAGCGTATCAGACGGCTGAATCAACTGGTCTACATAAATTCGGTAGCCGGAGTCAGAGGGGACTCGTCCTGCCGAAGTGTGGGGCTGATAAAGCAGTCCAGCTTTTTCAAGAGTCCCCATCGCATTGCGAATTGTAGCTGGGCTGACGCTGAGGTTGAATTCGTCAGCCAAAGCTTTTGAGCCAACGGGTTCCGCTGTTGCTATGTAGTGGCGAACCGTTGCCCAAAGGATGTGTTGTTGCCGATCGGTGAGGTTAACGCGCACAGATATTTAAGCAGAATTAGAATTTAGAGTTGAAAGCCACTATTTAATCGAAACGTCTGTCCCAAGAGGGCGATCGGGCAGACTTATCTATTTAAGATAACAGATTTAGGCGAAGGCAGAAGGCACAGGGAAGAAGCAAGAGGTAAGAATGAACAAGGAACAGGGAAGAATGTTTTAACTTTTAACTTGTATAGCAACCGCCCGGACGGTTAGGACGTTCTTAATTGCACTTTCCCCATGCGGTCAATTTCTTCCTTCTCTCCTAGATAACAACTAAAGCCTTCTTCGTTCTTCCTTCTTCCTTCTGCTATAACTTTCTATTTGGTAGCTTCGTTTCCCCGAACCGGCTCTCGGCCCAATGCCCGATTCCTCGGCTTTGTTTTGCCCAATTCCCTTTAAGTGTGTTCTTTGAGAATATTTTGCAGATAACTAGCCACGGCATCCGGCTGTTCCACCATTGCCAAATGGCCACAATCGGGAAGCTGAAGGACATTCTCGCCGCAACCTTGGAACATCCAGTGAAAGCTAGCCAAATGCAGCACGTATTTTGGTTCCATAATTTTGTCTTTACTACCGGCAATAAAATAAACAGGCTGCTTGAGTTGGGACACAATTTGTGGCAAGAGGTGAATCTCGGCTTCTGTGGTGGAGTCCAACAAAGCCCCCAAAGCTGCCTCTGGATGAGCTCCCACGAAATCTATTAAGCGCTGCCGTCCCCAGGATCTGCCGATCGAGCGGGCTACAGAATCGCGCGCAAACACGTAATCTGCTAAGGGCAAGCGAGGCAGCCAGCCGGGACGCATTGTCACTAGCTGCTTGCCGACCGATCGAAACCGCTCGAATTCTTCCTTAAGATAGATGCCGCCCCCTGCATTGATGCAGACCACGCCTTTAACGCGATCGGAGAATTTGCTGGCTCCCCATAGAGCGATCGTGCCGCCGAGAGAGTGTCCCACCAGCCAAGCAGAAGATATATCGAGTTTTTCGAGTAAAAGTTCCAAATCGCGAGCGTAAGCTGCGGGAGTGTAGCAGGAATTTAGCGGTTCGGAATGCCCGCGATCGACGCCACCGTCGGATTGAGAATCGCCAAACCCCCGCAAATCGTAGGTAAGGCACTGATAGTTTGATGCCAAGCGATCGGTCAAAGGTTGCCAGTAGTGGCGGCTTAACAGCCAGCCGTGGACAAATACCAGAACCGGGGAAGTTGCAGTCGGAGCCGTCAAATCGTAAGCGTGCCGAACCCCTAGGATGTCGATTGTTGCCATACTTTTATCCTACCCGCTCCATAAGACCGATGTAAACCTATGTATAGCCTTTCTCACAAAGAGGGAGTACGCCGAAACCCTGTGTTTTCAAGCTTTTTCAGGCTGACGCTACAAGATTTTTGTCCACTGCACGGGCAATCTTGGCATAGCTTGCCCTTTTATGCGATCGGCCTGGAATAAATATTCCTTCAAACCAGCTTTCTATGTTTTTTGCACCCTTCAATTTTTTGTCTGCTGTACGATCGCAATTGCGACATAAATCAACGCGATTTTTTAATGGCATTTTGCGGCAATATTTTTCCCAAACTTAGCCGATTTGAAAGTTGTTAACCCTTGGAATTCCAGTGTCAAATTAGATATTTTTTTGTAGGATAGTTACAAATTAAATTCGTACCTCCTACCTTCAACTATTAAACCAACTAAATTGTTAGCATTCAACAATTATTTAATCTCTTAATTCTCTAGCTAGCGTTACCTATCCCTAGTTTTGGGCGAGGTGAGACGTAATTTTATTGAGCGCATTTTTGCGGATACTGGCGACTTTTGCGTGTAGTCCCGCGAGCTTACTTAAGTAAGTAGGCGCTGTAAAACTTAAAAAGCTTGACAACCTCGTTTCGGCGTGTCCCATGTTTATGAGAACCGCTATCTACACTCGTTTGTAGGAACAATGTTGCCGAGCTTTTTATCCTATCTCACTGGAAAACTTCTGCAAACTAATGTCTACTTATAGAAATCTAGTTATTTAGGGAGCATCGGCAGCTTGCCCTAAAATCGCTCGCCTAGCAATCTTTGTCGCACCCCCTCAGCGATTTTCTGCCCCAGATATTCGGGAATTAAACTTTCATTGGGCCCCAACAAATAGAGAATTAGGCGAGTTCGCCCCCGCCAAACTAGCAAATTAGCATTTACGACCAACAAATCCTCTTGCCAGATGGCATACATAACTTTGTAAAAAAGTCCAGGTTGATTATCGGCTTCAATCAGCAAAGCTGGCAAGTGGAAAACCGGATCGACGTAGAATTCAGTTGCCACATCTTCTAAACCCGCGTCTAAATTAAATTCCACCGCCAACATCTCTTCAACCTCAAAATGCCCCGCCAATGCCTCTCGAACCGCCCTACAGACGTTTTCTGCTGTTTTATCTGCCAGTACCTTGCCACCGCGAGATACGACCAATTTGATAAATACCAGCATGGGCGGGTAAATTTGACCGTACAGACTCAGACTGTGAATCGTCAGCCCGTAGGCCGCGAGCACTCCAAAAATATCGCTCAATAGAAAAGACTGGTTCCGGTAAGCAAAATGCAGGGCACTTTTGTTACCTTCAGCTCGGATTTCGATGACTGCTTGCCGAGTTTTGTAAAGCTGGTAAGCTAATTTGAGGTTTTGCAACTGGATTTCGCTGCTGACAAATTGCTCATAAAACTGCGGAAACGCTCGGTTAAAGCGCTTGAGAAGTTCTAGTGTAGATGGTTTTAAACCCGAAGCCATAATTGAGGGGAAGGTGCGGGAAATATACTAGGTATTGACTCTTCCATGCCTTATGGCAATGGGATTTTCGATTCGACGATTCGACTTAAATTGTACCCGTCTCCTCACTAAAAGCAAAAGTCAAATCTGTCTGAGAACTTATCACGAGAATGTCACCAAAAAACGAGTGAGAAGCCCCTGGCTTTAGAGATGGGGAGGAAAGCGGCTGCGACTTCAGTCGCCTTGAATCAAAAGCAATATGAATAGCCATCTTTTTTGTGAATAGGTTTGCAATATTTATGGCTAATTCCTGCTACTCTTCCCTTCATTGTAGCGATGTCGAACGAACCGGATGCACGGCAAAGAACTCGTCCCACGTAGGAACCGACTTTCTTGCCTGCGGTGACGGTAGCGCTGATAATATCGCCAGTTTGAAAACCAAAATGGATCTGCTTTTTCGATCTGTGTCGAACTGGGAAGCCAAACCTATTTGTGCCACACATTTGTCGAGTACCGTGTCCGGCTGCTTTTATTAACAGCGGTTGAAAAGTCAGCACCTTTAATTCTTCGACTTTGCCTACGCAAGCAGCATCTAACCAGTGGGATTTAGGTAGATTTAATCGAGTGCGATTAAATTTTGTTAAGCCACCACTGCCAGTAGAAACTGGTAAACCAGTCGTCAAACGGAGTCCGTTAAACAACGCCCAGCGAGTTGAATTAACTGCTGCTGCATCTTTTAAGGGACGTTTTGCTTGGGATAGAATCCGCTTTAAAATATCGGGCTTTTTAGAGAGGAATTGCTCAAGAGCTTGAGTACCTTTCTTTTTATTGCAAGCATCGCAAGCAAGGCACAGATTAGAAATGCGATTAGAGCCGCCTTTGGCTCTGGGATGAATGTGTTCGACTTGTAGTGGCGTATCCGTAATTCCACAATACGCGCACTTTCTATCCCATTTGTTTAACAAATATTCGCGGCTCTCGTAACCACATAAAACGCCTTGCTGATATTCCAGTCCATTAATCTCTGGATTTTCTAGTTGTTGCAAGTCGAACCGCACAAGTTCTTGAACAATAGAACCAATGGGAGCGACTTTCATCAATCTAGTTGCCCAGGTTAGGGTTGTTTCGACACGATGTTGTAGGCTTGGAGCCAACCACCCTTTCGGGCGAGTTCTATTTAGAAATCTAGCTTTCCGATAACGAGTATGACGATTTCTCCTACCTCTACGCAATGAACGGCGAGACTCCAAACTAGCTTTAATAGCTTGACCTCGGTGAGTTAGCTCTGCACCAAAGATTATATTCTCTCCTCGCACTAATGCGATTCCAGTAGCCTTGGAGCCAGGGTCTAATTTAAGAGTGATTGGTTCCTGGGGTGCTGTTATCTCTACCTTGAGAATGAGTGTGAATGGATATCTTTTAAAAACAGCAGCTTTGCCAGTGGTTAGCAATTTGCGAGCCAATCCTGGACGAATTGGATTGAGCGGTCGTTTGTGGATATCAAGTAGAAAAACGAAATTAGACACAAAGTCCTCCATTGCTGGGTAAAGTTCGCTTCGAGAATGTTTTAGGAGCTTGTTATGCCAAAAGCACTGGTTTAACCCCGTTAATCCTGTTTAACTTTGGGCGATAGAGCGGAAAACTAGCGTCGCATTTTCCGGTATCATGACTCAAAAAACGTAGGTCTAATCCAGTCTCTGGTAAGGTTCGGGCTTTCTTCTTGCACCGCTCGGAACGAGCCGGACTTCCTAAAAGCCCCCGCTTTTAAGCGTGGGGTTCCTTACCGTTGCGCCATTCCAGTGGTATTTCCCACCAAGGGTATAAGTTCCGGCGCGATCGGCGGCACTCAAAAGAAGCATTTCCTAATATGCCTCTGTCCTGGTTCGGCAACAAATTTTACCTTAAAAGCGGGTTATCCGGGCACTGGCTAGCAGAACATTTCTACCAAACTTGACAGAATCAAAAAAGCGCAGACTCAATGTTGGACGACAAATCCCTGTTTTCGGCGTAAGATGAGTGTACCGTAAACTGTTCCTCAAGAGGCTACCGGCAATTGATCCTACGCCGATCGGGGTGGGTTTATCTGTCTGGTTCTCTTTCTCGTCGTCCAACTTCTACTACCTTAACCGCGCCTGCATGGGTTTTTGGAAAAACTTATTTAGTAGTTCTGAGTCTGCCTCTGTACCCCAAACAGCGGATTTTGAGGAAGATGTGGCTGTTGGGTTAGGCGATCCGCTTTCCCCAACGTTTCGCAAGCCCGCCAGCGGAAACGCTCGCATCTTTTTCAGTTGCGATCGGGACATTGACCTCTACGAACTCGAAGAACTTTGTAATGCAGTGGGTTGGTCCCGCCGTCCCCTGCGTAAAGTCAAAAAAGCTATTCAGCACAGCTTCCTAGTCGTCTCTATGTGGGAGATGCGGGGCAGCCAGCGACGGCTGGTGGGTTTCGCCAGAGCGACTTCAGACCATGCTTTTAATGCCACGCTTTGGGATGTGGTAGTTCATCCCGACTACCAGGGCAAAGGCATGGGCAAGGCGCTGATGAAATACATCATTAAAAAACTCCGCAGTGAAGATATCAGCAACATTACCTTATTTGCTGACCCTCATGTGGTGGATTTTTACCGCAATTTGGGCTTTATGTCCGATCCAGAGGGGATTAAAGGTATGTTTTGGTATCCTGATTAGCGAGCGAGGTGCAGGTCGGCGTTGATTTGTTGAGGATCTACAATACAATATTGACGCTGCCAACACCGACTGCACCTGTGCGCTGCCCTCAGTTACGCTTGGATGTATCTCGGCATCAGCGCCGTTATGAAACTGTGCAAGTATTGTCAGTCGATTTGAGCAGATCGCGATAGGAGTCAGGGGCTGGTATCGATTTTTGGGTGGCGTCAAACCGCACAACCTGAAAAAAACTTCGCCTTAGCTCCATCGAGAGCTAAATATTTAATAAAGCTTGACAAGCAAGCGGTTTTGTGTGTTAATGGTTAAAAGATAGCTAACTATCACACCGGGATGTAGCGCAGCTTGGTAGCGCGCCTGCTTTGGGAGCAGGATGTCGCAGGTTCAAATCCTGTCATCCCGATCGCACAATGTTAAATAATAGATTGAAGCAGAACTGTCTCTGATGTTTACATTTAGTCAAAATGAAAACAAATTGAGGCAGTTTTTGCCGATCGTGTGAAAGCGCGAGTCTTTGCGTTAATGTGTTTCAGGATCGCTCCTGATGGAAAAAACATGAAATCATTAGTTCGTTTGGGCGCAATATTGGGAATTGTCGGCAGCACTCTGCTGGGCCCCTCCCCAATTGGCAAGATGTCTGCACTGGCACTGCCGGAGCCGCAAATTTTGGAAAAATTGCGATCGGTGCCGGTATTTACGATTACAGACGCTCAGGGTGCGCCCCTGATCGCTTCTGTTCCCAAGCAGGGTCAGGGTCAAACTGGTAATGCTTCCGTGGCGGGAATTTTCATCAGCCAGAAAGACGCTCAAGCTTTTGTCGATCAACTGAAAACCAGAAATCCTCAGTTGGCGGCCACGGTGCGCGTGATGCCGGTGTCGCTGGGGGAAATTTATCAGCTCACTCAAGCAAATAAAGGCAAGCCGGAGGAAGTGCAATTTGCTTTCGTTCCCGCTCCGCAGCAGGTGCAGTCCGCTAAAACTGTACTTCAGCAGACTGGTCAACAAGTTAATGAGTTCAACGGTGTACCTCTATTTTTGGCAAGAGGCGGCGCAGAAAATGGTTATTTGACGATTCAGCGGGGTCAGCAAGAGGTGATTCCCTTGTTTTTTAACAAGGAGGATTTACAGGGAATGGTCGATCGTTTTAAGCAGCAGCAGCCCAACGTGACCGCCACAATTAAGATTGAGGTGGTGAACTTGGAGAGCGTTTTGGAAGCTTTGCGTACTGAGAACGACCCGTTTTTGACCCAAATGATTTTGGTTCCCTCGCGGGAGTCGCTGGAATTTGTGCGATCGCTCCAACCTGCCGGTGCGGGCCAAAATCCACAGGTTGCTCCGGCTCCAGCTCGGCCGGCTCCAGCCTCTCCGGCTCCAGCTCGCTAATAGTTAGTCAGCAGTCATCAGTCATTAGTCATCAGTTATCAGTCATTAAATAGTAGGTTGGGTTTCTCGACTCAACCTACTATTTACGAATTAGCAATTAGCAATTAACAATTAGCAATTAGCAATTAGCAATTATTACAAAGTCTTATGTTTGTTTCTGGTTTAGAGCTTTGGGAATGGGCGAATCAAGCTAAAACCGAGGCGATATCCTCTGACATTCCCCTAGCAGAAATCGACTGGCTGCTGAAAGAGCTGGCGGGTTTGGATAGGTTGGCTCTGCGTTTGGAGTCGTTTAAAGATTTGCCAAAAATTGAATTAAAGTTGTCTTTATCGGAACTTGCTCAATTGTGGCAGCGGCGCTTGCAGGAACGGGTGCCGGTGCAGTATTTAACGGGAGTTGCACATTGGCGGCATTTTTCGCTCAAAGTAACGCCGGCGGTGCTAATTCCGCGTCCTGAAACAGAATTGCTGATCGATTTGGCTGTAGAAGCTGTTAAAAGCCGTTTAGAAGCAGAAAATATCAATCAAAAATCTACCCCCCCCAACCCCCCCTTAGTAAGGGGGGGAGAAGATTTAAACTTCTCCGAGCTTCGGGGGGGAGAATTGACCAAATCGCATTGGGTGGATTTGGGGACGGGCAGCGGGGCGATCGCGATCGGCTTAGCTTCTGCGTTGACAAATGCTAGGGTTTATGCAGTAGATTGCAGTTCGGAAGCTTTGGCAGTTGCTCGACTGAATGCTGAGAATTTGGGCTTTGAATCGCGAATTAATTTTTATCAAGGTTCGTGGTGGGAACCGCTAGAATTTCTCAAAGGTCAAGTCAGCGGGATGGTGTCTAACCCCCCTTACATTCCCAGCAGCACGGTGCTGACTCTGGAACCGGAAGTTTTGAAGCACGAACCTCATCTGGCCTTAGACGGCGGTTTTGACGGGTTAGAGTGCATCCGGCATTTGGTAGAAACGGCTCCCGATTATTTAGAATCGGGGGGAGTTTGGCTGGTTGAGATGATGGCGGGACAAGAAACGGCGGTAGCTGATATGCTGCAAAGTCACGGGAGTTATGGCAAAGTTCAGATATTTTCGGATTTAGCAGGAATCGATCGGTTTGCCTTAGCCTACCGTCTGTAGGTTTCAAGAATATGTCGTACTTCTAAAATCTAAAATCTAAAATCTAAAATCTAAAATGTCATGACACAAGTTTCGATCGATGCCCTAGTTCAAGGGGCAATTTCTGGTAATCATATTGTCAGTTTTCCTACAGATACTGTACCCGCTTTGGCTGCGCGTCCCGATCGCTCGGAGTTGATTTTTGCCGCTAAACGTCGCAGTCAAGACAAACCGCTAATTTTGATGGCAGCATCGGCCAAGGCTTTATGGCCTTACGTGCAGGGGAGTCCAGCAGAGTTTAAATTGTGGCAGCAAGTGGCCGAATCCTATTGGCCGGGGGCGTTAACTTTGGTACTGCCGGCTTCGCCAAAAGTCCCGGCGGCCATGAATTCGATCGACCCAACTACAATCGGAGTACGAGTCCCTAACCTTACCCTTGCCCTAAAGATTCTAGAGCAGACAGGCCCTTTGGCTACTACCAGTGCTAATTTATCCGGTCAGCCGCCTCTGGAATCGGTGGCAGAAATTGAGGCTCAGTTTCCCGAAGTCTTGACATTAGTTCCTTCTGAATTAGCAACAGCGACAACTGCTTCGAGTTTGCCTTCGACTGTGGCTAAATGGACGGGCAGCGGGTGGGAAATATTGCGACAAGGCACGATCGAGTTAGAATGCTAAAAGCTAAACTCCAAGGCAAAGCAATATGGCGCCGATCGGCTGGAGCAACTTTATATATTTAGGTATGGGACTGGGGCTGGGTTTGGGAAGCAGTTTGATTTGGCGCCTGCGGCAAAAAAGCTCGCAACAGCCCGAACCGGCGCCCAAAGTAGCCCCACCTCCTCAAGAAATTCACTTAGAGAAGTTTGATGCTCTTTCCGAGCAACTTAAGCAAACTCAATTGGCTTATCAGATGGCATCGGAGATGAGCCAATTTAAGGCGGGTTTTTTGGCTCGAACTTCTCACGAGTTGCGATCGCCCCTGAGCACTATGATTGGTACGCTGCAATTAATTCTCTCGGATTTGTGCGACGATCCGGCTGAGGAACGAGAGTTTGTCGAGCAAGCTCACGTCGCGGCACTCAAGCTGGTGAAATTAATAGATGAAATTATCTCTGTTGCTAAAACTGAACACGGCACTGAAAGGATGGATATTGAGCCGATTCAGTTAGCTAAGGTTTTTGACGAGGTTGATGATTTAACTTACTTGCAAGCTGCTAATCGCGGCATTCGTTTGGAGATATTGCCGCCAGACCCCGGGATTTATGTATTGGCAGATTTGCCGAGGTTTAGGCAAGTTTTAGTCAATTTGGTAGATACTGCTGTGGCTCAGATGGAGGAGGGGAGTATTTCTGTTTCGGCGCATTCTTCGCCGGAATCTGGATACGTTCACATTTGGGTGGACGATCAGCGTTCAGTGAGTGCTTGGAGCGAGTCTTGGGATTTGCTGAAGCACGATTTGGAGTGTGATATTACCAAGAGCAGCGATAATTCTCAGGTGTCTTCTGGAATGAGGTTATTGATGAATCAGACTCTTTTAAGTTTGATGAGCGGAAAGTTGGAGGTTCTGGCCGTGCCTTCTGAGTCCGAAGAGTGCAATTTTAACCGGACTCAGTGTTCTATTCCTTTGGCAACTTTCTGATGAAGAAAGTTCGGCAACGAGCAATCTACGGGATTTAATAGACATAGGAGTGAAAAGCCTGTCTTGAACAGGCTTTCCGGCCTGTTCCACAAGAATTATTGGAGATGTCTAATAGGGAGTAAGGTGCGCTGCGACGCACCCTACATATTATAGATTTTGGTGCAATTTTTGTGCGGATTTAACAATTAGCAGTTAGCAATTCGCCGTTGCTAATTTCTAATTCGAGATTTTCTTCTAGAAGCTGATTTTCAAGTACCATTGTGGTGCTAGCGTTTGGCTGAAAACCGATGCGCTCGTAGAAGCTTTGTTTGTAAGTTGTCATCAGGTAAACTCGCTCTACTCGGCACATCCGAGGGTGACTCAAGACGGTTTGCACTAATTTGCGGCCGAGTCCTGCACCTTGGTAATCCGGGTGAATGGCGACATCCCAGATGGTAGCTCGATAGATGCCATCTGAGGTGGCTCTGGCAAAGCCGATCGCTCGTGAGCCGTCCCAAACTGTAACAACTGGTTCGCTGTTGGCGATCGCAATTTCCCAATCTTCTATCTTGCGTTCCCTCGCCCAAAAGGCGGCGGCTTTAAATAGTTCTTGGATCTGTACGATGTCGGCGCGATCGCGACCTATACAAAATTGAATGTGACTGGAATCCCTAGTCGTTGATGTCATGCTCAATCTGCCTTGAAGTTGTATCTCAACTGTGTTACTTTTACTGTTTTACACGAGTGAAAGTTGATTTTGCGTGGGAACTATCAATGGTTGAATTCCCCATTTACAAAACTATTTTTATTCATACATATTTTCTAACTAATTTCGGTGATGATTAATACTTTTTGGGGTAAATTTTGAAAAAAAGTCTTTGACTCAAAATTCCCAACTTAGAACTCATACCATTTGATATTTGAGATTAGAGATTTTAGATGGGGAATGACTGATTTTTTAGGGGTTGGGAGTTTGTCTACAGAGAAACCGGGTTTTTTCATAGCAATACTTCGTTACAACTGAAATGTTGCACCATTGTCAATAAGCTTTTTATGAACAGGCAAGATGCCTGTTCCACAAGAAAATTCACTCTTTGTGGAACAGGCATCTTGCCTGTTCCTGAGAATGGTGCAATATCTCAGTTACAGCCCACTGAAACGGTAAAAACCCGGTTTCGAGGCGTCGTTTATCGGTAAGCGTAAGCTATAGCTAGTGTCTTGCCTAATTGCTCAAAAAGCATCTATCGAGAGAGGTGTTGACTCCACAAGAACACCCGAAGATTGTGGTGTGGAGTCAAATCTCTAATCTCTAATCTCAAATTAAGTGAATCAGTTTTGCAACCAGCGGGCGGCGTCTTTGGCGTGATAAGTCAAAATCAAATCACAACCAGCACGCTTGAATCCTGTCAAAGTTTCCATCACTACTCTTTCTTCATCTATCCAACCGTTGAGGGCGGCGGCTTTCACCATCGCATATTCGCCAGAAACGTTGTAAGCAGCAACTGGCAGATTAGTTGCTTCCTTCACGCGCCAGATGATGTCCATGTAAGCTAAAGCGGGTTTAACCATGAGCATATCTGCGCCTTCGGCAATGTCGAGAGCAATTTCTTTCAGAGCTTCGCGGCCGTTTCCGGGGTCCATTTGATAGGTGCGTCGATCGCCAAATTGCGGAGCAGACTCTGCTGCATCTCGGAATGGGCCATAATAAGCTGAGGCGTATTTTGCCGCGTAAGACATGATGGGAATATCTTCAAATCCAGCGGAGTCCAATCCTTCGCGAATTGCTCCGACAAAACCGTCCATCATTCCCGAAGGTGCGATAATATCTGCACCGGCTTTAGCTTGAGCAACTGCGGTTTTCTTCAGCAATTCTAGTGTGGGATCGTTCAAGACGCGGCCGCTTAAATCTCCGACTTCCAAATAGCCGCAATGACCGTGACTGGTATATTCGCACAGACAAGTATCGACCATGACGATTAAATCTGGTACGGCTTTTTTAACTGCTTCCGTCGCTTGTTGAACGATGCCACAATCGTGCCAAGCACCTGTAGCATCTGTATCTTTGTCTGCGGGAATGCCGAATAAAATAATAGCGGGAATGCCGAGGTCGTAGACTTCTTTTGCTTCTTCTACTATTTTGTCTACCGATAGCTGGTAAACTCCGGGCATCGATGTGACTTCTTTAGCAAAAGCTTCCCCCGGTACGGCAAATAGGGGGTAAATTAAATCGCTGGTTGTCAAGATATTTTCGCGTACCATCCGGCGGAGTTGGGGATGGTTGCGGAGGCGGCGGGGGCGGTGAGTTGGAAACATAATGTTTTTTTTACGGTAGATAAAGCCCTGTTTTCTAGGACTCGTGGCGCTTCTTTAAAAGTCTAGAGCTTATTGTTGGCCGATCGCCCTGTACTTAAGTAAAGTTCTGTAAAACCCGCGATGTCGATTAGACCTAGAAGTGAAAATCAAGTCTTGAACAGGCAAGATGCCTGTTCCACAATAATTATTCCAGAGGTCTATTGTTCTCCGCATCGGAATGCAAGTCCTTTCTAGGTTTTCTCGTTTGCAGACTCAGGCATAACTGTGGTGGGATCGGTTGGTACGGATATCTCGCTGGCTTCACACCTATAACCAGGCTGCCCAGAAGCGAGAATAAACTGTAAATTATAAATGTATCGAAAAGTAACGGTCTTATGTACAAGCAACTAATTTCAAAGATCAAACCGCTTTTGAAATCACTATTTGCGATCGGTCTGGTACTGACGCTAGCCCTGGGTAACGCTGATGGAGCTCTGGCTGCCCGCAGCGGCGGACGCATCGGCGGCGGATCTTTTAGTGCTCCGGCGCGCAGTTACTCGTCTCCTAGTCGCACTTACGCGCCGTCGGGAGGAGGCTACTACCCCGGCGGCTATGGTGGCGGCTTTGGCGGCGGCTTCGGTTTCCCGTTCTTACTGCCGTTTTTTGGCTTTGGGGGCGGGTTTGGCGGCCTGTTCTCGATTTTGATTTTTATTTCGATCGCTAATTTCCTCGTCCAAAGCTTCCGCCGCGCCGGGGGCGGAACTGACGAACTGGGCAACAGCGCCCCTACTACCACTGTATCTGTCGCCCGCTTGCAAGTTGGTTTGCTAGCAGAGGCCCGCGGTTTGCAAGCCGAACTCGACTCCCTAGCGCGAAAAGCGGATACCGATACAGCAGCCGGTCGCGCTCAAGTGCTGCAAGAATCTACTCTGGCGCTGCTGCGGCATCCTGAATACTGGGTTTACGCGGGCGCTGAATCTGTGCAAACTCGCTTGGAAGCAGCCGAAGCTAAGTTTAATCAACTTTCTTTGGCAGAACGCAGTAAATTTACTGAAGAAACGCTCTCGAATTATAACAATCAGCTCCGGCAAGCAGGGAGCAGCAATATCCTGCCAGGTTTGCAGGAAAATGGGGCGCTGGTGGCTTCTGATGTGAATTCAGATCCTGGGGAATTTATTGTGGTGACGGTGATTGTCGGTACTCAAGGTAAATTGCAATTGCCAGCAGTGAAAAACTCTGAAGATTTGCGCCAAGCTTTGCGCCAGATTGGGGGAGTATCGAGCGAGCAGTTGCTGGCGGTTGAGGTGCTGTGGACTCCTCAAGCGAACGGGGACACTCTGACTGCTGACGATATGTTGGCCGGCTATCCTGATTTGCGATCGATTTAGTGAGCAAGACTGGGCGCGGAGCATTGTCTGCCGCGCCCCATCCCGCACCAAAGCTGGGCGGGTGAACCCAATTCCTTTTGAGACGGGAATTTTACACGAGTTTTTTGAGGTCGATCGAGTTAAAAAAGATTGTTTAACAAATGCTAGTATTGAGAGATTATGATTCAGCGTGATTCATCTGCTATTGGCAAAGCCTGCCGGATATGGGTTTTGCTAATAAGTTAGGCAGGATAAGAAAAACTTTATTGAGCGAGGACTGCTTCGGAAGAAGTTGCGATCGCGCGCCATCTAAATTTTATATAAAGAAGAAGCGATCGAGAGCTAAAACTTATGGCCGACAGCAGCAGAAAAAAAGCACTTTTTATTTTGAGCCAGTTAAATAATGACGATATCAACTGGATCGTCCAAAAAGGCAAAAAGGAAGTTTTAGATCCGGGCGGGATTTTGATCCAGGAAGGGAGGCAGATAGATGCGCTATACATTGTTTTGAAGGGGAGTTTAAGCGTTTTAATCGAGGCTGAGCGGACTAGAGAACTCGCTAAAATAGCCAGCGGAGAACTGGTGGGAGAAGTCTCTTTCATTGATGCTCGCCCTCCTTTGGCAACGGTGAAGGCGATCGAAGAAACTCACTTGCTGGCAATTCCCAGGCGACAGTTAGTAATCAAACTCGATCAAGATATGGGCTTTGCTTCGCGGTTTTATTATGGAATTTCACTGTGTCTGGCAGATAGGATGCGCGGTACGATCAGACATATAGAATATGGTCGCAATATAGAATTAGATCAACCAGAATTTGAACGCGAGGATATCAATCCTAACGTTCTGGAAAATTTGGCGCTAGCTGAGGCTAAGTTTAATTGGCTGAGGGAAAATGTTAAAGCTTGAGGTATTTTAAGGCGTTTTTGGGCTGGGTGTGAAAACTTGCCGATTGATACGGTAATTGAGAGGTGTACGATGTAACTCACATCTTGCACCATTCTGAAGAACAGGCTTTCCGGCCTGTTCCACAAAAAAATTCATCTCTTGTGGAACAGGCCGGAAAGCCTGTTCCTAAACAAGTAATTGAGAATGGTGCAATATCTCAGATGTAACTCACATCTTGCACCATTCTCAAGAAAAGGGTTTCCTGCCTGTTCCACAAAGAATGAGTTTTATTGTGAGGAGTAGGGGTCGGGCAGGAGACCCAGCCCAAAAAAGGATTATTGATATTGGTGCAAGATGTAAGATGTAACATCTCAACTCAAAAAACAGATGTGTAAAACAAAATAGGGGCAGGTTTTACCGGAAATATCGATCGATAATTGCCGGAACTATCAAAACCCGCCCCTGTGCTTTGCCGTTGCAAGCTCGCGCGCCCAAATGCAACTACCAACCACACAATCTAGATAATGCCCGGCCCTTTGCCACGGGTGTCTGCATCCATTGTCAGTTTTCCTTCCTCGCCTTTTTTATCTTTGATTTCTGCGAGAATTCGAGCCCGTTCTGCGGCTTCGGCTTCTTCTTTGGCTCTCAAATCGCCCGGTTCGTTGATGTACATTTCCGGTTCGATCGCGTAATTGTTAACCAGACCTTCTTTGTCTACTGTATAACCATCTGTAGTGTGAATGCTTTCGTCATCGGTTTGGTCATCAGTTTTTGCACTTTTCTGCTTCGCTTCGGTGGTTGTGTGCATGAAGTTAGCGCCTTCGCGTTCTTGTCGGGCTGCTGTCTCCGCAGGAGTAATGCCCCTGTCGTAGTGGGGGGCTTCCATATTGGCTTCGATTTGTTCGTCGGCCGGTGTTGATTTGCTAACTTCTTCTTTGGGGGGTATTGGTTGGCGATTAGTCATGATTTATTCCTGAGTTATCTTTTCAAAAAGGTCTTTGGCTTATGTTTAAATATTAATCCAAAGCTAGCTCATTCACAAACTATCTTTGGTTATAGTTGGCAAGAAGTTGCTGTCATAGCAGATATTGAAGGAAGAACGAAGAAGGAAGAAGGTTTTAGTTATCTAGGAGAGAAGGAAAAAGCAATCTTCCGCAAGGGTTTCAGCATTAAGAACGTCCTAACCGTCAGGGCGGTTGCTATATGAAAAATATATTTATTGAGTCTTCCTCAAGACTGATAAAATTTTCTCTTCCTTAAGACTTTTAGTATTCGCGAGCCTTTGCCATCTATCTAAAGATAGATATGTGCAAATGGGAACTTGAGAATTGGTAATTGGGAGAAGGACTAATGACTAATCACTAATGAGAAATGGCTCATCACTAATGACTAATCACTAATCACTTCTTTTATGCTTCTTTAAAGAAGCGGAGGATTTCGCGGACGTGGTTGAGAAATTGTCCGTCATCGGTGAGTTGGGCGATCGCACTTTCTGCATCTCTTCTCAGTTTAGTGTGCTCTGCCTGATTTGTCGCTTGCAAAGATTGTAGAGATGCGGATAAAGTAGTTAATTCTCTTCTGATCGCTTCCCGTTCCCGATTTTGGACAGCCACCCACGAATTCGGATTGTCTGAACTTATTTGATTGGCCAAATCTTTAACTGTAGATTCTAATTGTGCAAAGCGGCTGCGGAGTTCGACAATATCTTCACGGGGGTGCAAAAATTGGCGGCGGATACTTGTCAGCCGCTGGGCTAAATACTGATAACCTCGGATAGCTGGACGCAGTACAGTTAACAGCAGTGCAGCAGCGGAACTGAGATAGCCAACAGCACTAATTCCGGCGGCGGCTAGGGCGTAAAGTGCGATCGCGCTAAACAGGTGAAGTGCGATCGCCGCCAAGAGCGATCGGCTAACTAATACAGTAACGTATTGTAGTTGTTCCCGATCGACAGCAATGTTTTTTTTAGTCGATTCGGCGGCTTGCGCTAAAACTTCTTTAGCTTCAAAGTGGATATTCCAGGGAACTGTAACTATCAGCAACAGCCATTCAAAAATAGCAATGGCAATTATCCAATCAATAAAACTGCCGGCGGAGACGTGCAGCCATTGCAGAATGGCAAAAACTAGCAGCAAAAATATGCCTGTGGCGGCACCAAAACCTGCGAAAGTGTAATACATAGCGATCGCCTTGGTAGAATGTTGTTTTGATTGTGGGTAGGTGGTTTAGGTCTGGAGGAATAAACTGTGACAGTTAAGTGAGCGTCCTATTAATCCCGGTTCATTAGTTATGAGTAAAAGTGCAGGCCAAGGGTTGCGGTAAACCTGTTTTTTCCCGCCAATACTTGCTCTACCTCAATCGTGCAAGGTAGTTGAGATTTGGGGTAGGTTGTTTAAGTATGGATTCATAAAGTGTGACAGTTAAGAAATCGTCCTATTGAACCCAGTTTATTAGTGATTAGTAATACTCCGGGAGACAAGGGTTTCCAGACGCCTAGTTTGTTCCAGGAACATACACGGGCTTGAACCCATCCATAATAGTTAAAGGAAACGGTTTTTTGGTTTGGGATCGATTAAAAGGGCGGGTTTTTGAGATTGTCAATTATTGGCAGATATTGTTCGTGAACCCGCCCCTACCGTATTAGGGATAATCGATCGGACATGATATAAGTCCTCAATAATTACTCATTGACGATTAAGTAGAACGACACAAACAAACTTGACAATGTAACAAAATGTAAACGAATCACAACCTTTGGGATTGCTTCATTTCACTGGCAATGACATACTTATGTTTTTCGCAGTTCATCTAGTTAGGATCGCGAATTAAATAACTTACAATTTTAGTTGTTATTGTGGGATGGGCGTCCCGCCCGTCCTTTTTGGACGGGCGGGACGCCCATCCCACTTTCAAGAGTGGAAGTTATTTAACTCTCATTCCTTAGTAATCAGGATGAAGTCACTTTCTCCCCAACTCATACCATTTGAGATTTGAGATTTGAGATGGGGAATGGCTGATTATGTATGGGTTTGCAGATTGTATACAGTTGCATTCGTTTTTTGAACTGGTATCACTAACGGGGTTACGCGGTGCTAGTGCTAGAAAAGTAGGAATCTCAAAACGCTCCCCTCTATCGATTTTTATTTTCCAGAGCTGCGAAATCACCTGCGGCTGAGATAAACTGATTTGGAAGTAGAGCGTGCGTTTTGCAAGTGGCCTCTGTGTAACCGACACACTGCTACTGCAACCTGCCATCAGCCACAGCAAAATATATGCCTAAATTAACTCTACATTCTCCGATTTCCATTAACAGGGCGTCTAAAATCTAAAATCAAAAGTGAGCAGCAAGGACAAACCAATGGCGAACTCAACTCTTGGCCTAGAACATCAACTTTACGATTATCTGTTATCTATTTCTCTGCGGGAGCCAGATATTCTCGCTTCACTACGAGAAGAAACTGCTAAGCATCCTATGGGGATGATGCAGATTGCTCCCGAACAAGGTCAGTTTATGGAGCTCATGGTGCAGCTTATGGGAGCGACCAAAACCTTAGAAATTGGCGTTTTTACTGGTTATAGCTCGCTGTGCGTAGCTTTAGCGCTGCCTCCTAACGGTCAAATTATTGCCTGCGATGTCAGCGAGGAATATACTGCGATCGCACGACGCTATTGGGAAGCTGCGGGCGTTGCTAATAAGATTTCTTTGCAGTTGGGCCCAGCAATAAATACTCTCGACAAACTAATAGCCGAGGGACAAGCAGGAACCTTTGATTTTGCCTTCATCGACGCCGATAAAGAAAATTATGAGGCTTATTTTGAGCGATCGCTGCAACTTGTACGCAATGGCGGTTTAATTGTAATTGACAATGTTCTGTGGTCTGGACGAGTTGCCGATCCTCAAGTACAAGACGAAAGCACCCTCGCCATTCGTAGTTTCAACGACAAATTGCGTAACGATCCCAGAGTTACTCTCAGTGTTGTCCCCATTGCTGACGGGCTGACTTTGGCCCTGAAACGCCGTTGGGCTACTCTGATGGAACCTGAACAGCATAATTAAAGAGTTATTTGCGGTTTGTGGTGGATTTCTAAGGATTTATACAAAAGCTATGAAGAAACCCGATTTCTGAGTCAAGCTTCTGAGATAAAACGGATATTTTTTTTCATAAACCCCGTTTATGCGTTCAGAACTGTTTTTATTTGCTGCAAACCGCGAAGAAATAACAATTTAAGAATATTATATCTAAACAACGTAACTAATTGATTTGAGGCGTAACTTCGGGTGTCTAATTTACAACTAAAATTACCAATTCACGAAACTTTTCAGTGTACTGTTCAAGGCGAAGGTTACTGGACGGGGACTTTAGTTGATTTTATCAGATTGGCAGGTTGCCCTGTGGGGTGTCCTTGGTGCGACACAGGCTACGAAAATGGGGGCAAAGGTTTGCCGTCTGTGCCGCAGTCGATCGCCCAATTGCTCGCTCAATTGCAGTCTCCGAGGGTGGTCATTACTGGCGGCGAACCTTTCATTCACCGCGATTTGCCGGAGTTAGTTGAAGCTTTGTTAGAAGCTGACAAGCAGGTGAGTATTGAAACTTCGGGTGCTTACTGGCAGGATGTTTCCCCGCAGGCTTGGATTACTCTTTCTCCTAAAGAACACCTCAATCCTAAATATCCGGTGCAAGAGCTTTTCTGGACTAGAGCCAATGAAATTAAGTTAGTGATTAGCACTGGCGCAGAAGTTGAATTTTATCACAAGCATTTGGAAAATAATGTGAATATTCCGGTTTTCTTGCAACCAGAATGGAACTCAAAAACTTCAGCGATTCCCATTATTTTGGAATTGCTGAAACAAAATCCTAGTTACAGGCTATCTTTGCAAACTCACAAGTTTATTGGCGTGCAATAATTTGATGATTTTGACTAGCTAGTAGGGACACGGGGGAGCATCTCAGTTTTGTAAAAAGCATTTTTTTGGTTGTAGTGCGAGCGTCCCCGCTCGCGTATTGTACAATACGCGAGCGGGGACGCTCGCACTGTAAATGCAAAACTGAGATGCTCCCGGACACGGCATTGCCGTGTCCCTACTTCACAAACCTGAAATCCGCTGTATATGCTAAAATTAAAGCAGCAATTTATGATAATTTGAACGTCATGGAAACAACTACGGAAACTCCAATGGGAAAAGTTATCACAACCCTAGTAATTACGAATCGGCTGGATGAAGGGAAAGCAGAAGATAATCTGATTCCAATCGAGCAAGTCAGGTCTGTTACTCTAGAAAATGTTTTAGTGGATACGGGCGCGACAACTTTGTGTTTGCCTAAAGATGTCATCGCCAGATTGGGTTTGAAAATTCTCAAGCAAGTAGTTGTGGAAACAGCCACGGGTATTAGTGAGGCGAGGATTTTTCAAGATGCCAAGATTTCTCTGTGCGGGCGCGAAGGGACTTTTGAGTGTTTGGAATTGCCAGAGGGAAAAACTCCACTTTTAGGGGTGATTCCGATGGAAGCGCTGGGAATTGAAGTCGATTTGAAAAATCAAAGATTGAAGGTTTTGCCCGACGGGCCGACGGAAACTTATTTGACGATTCTTTGATATTCTTGAGTTTGGATGCCAGCTATTCGATCTGCAGCGCTAAGATGGTTAAGCACTGTTTTGCACTACTCTCATGTCCCAACGCGCCGAAACCTCAAACAGCCAGCCAAGTGCATCCCGCAACGGGCATAATGTGACGAATTCTCACTCTCACAACCAAAATACGATTCGGGTTCGCGGTGCGAGACAGCACAACCTGAAAAATATCGATCTGGAACTGCCGCGCGATCGCCTGATCGTTTTTACTGGCGTCTCCGGTTCTGGTAAGTCTTCCCTCGCTTTCGATACAATTTTTGCCGAGGGACAGCGCCGCTACGTGGAGTCTCTCAGCGCCTACGCGCGCCAGTTTTTGGGACAGTTGGACAAACCGGATGTGGACGCGATCGAGGGCTTGAGTCCGGCTATTTCGATCGACCAAAAGTCAACTTCTCACAACCCGCGATCGACTGTTGGCACTGTTACAGAAATTTACGATTATCTCAGATTGCTGTACGGCAGAGCCGGCGAACCGCACTGTCCGATTTGCGATCGCTGCATTGCGCCGCAGACAATTGATGAAATGTGCGATCGAGTCATGGCACTTCCCGACGGCACTCGCTTTCACCTTCTGGCACCAGTTGTGCGCGGAAAAAAAGGCACTCACCGCAAATTATTGTCGAGTTTAGCTGCGGAAGGATTTATTCGCGTCAAAGTTAACGGAGAAATTTTAGAACTTTCGGAAAATATCGAATTAGATAAAAATCATACGCACAATATCGAGATAGTTGTCGATCGGTTAATTAAAAAACCCGGTTTAGAAGAACGTTTAGTTGATTCTCTGGCAACTTGTTTGCGCCATTCTGAGGGGATTGCGATTATTGAAGAGTTACCGACTGAAGAAAATTCCCAACCACAGGGGCCGATCGTATTTTCCGAAAACTTTGCTTGTCCCGAACACGGCGCAGTAATGGAGGAACTTTCACCCAGGTTATTTTCTTTTAATTCGCCCTACGGCGCGTGCCAAAACTGCCACGGTTTGGGGAGTTTGCGAACTTTTGCGCCGGAGTTGGTAGTTCCCGATGAGAAAGCACCTCTTTATTGTGCGATCGCACCTTGGTCAGACAAAGACAATTCCTATTATCTCTCTTTGCTTTGCAGTATTGCTGATACTTGCGGGTTTGATATCGACACTCCTTGGTATCGATTAAGGCCCGAACACCAGCAGGTAATTTTGTACGGCAATGAGTCCAAGCGCAGCGCAGAAGGTAAAAAGCGCGACGGCAGCACTGATTTTAGGAGAGATTTTAATGGCGTTATTTCCATGTTGCAGCGCCAGTACGACGATACTGGTTCTGATTTGATCAAGCAGAAGTTGGAACAGTATCGGGTCGATCGCTCTTGCGAGGTTTGTCACGGCAAGCGCTTGAAACCCGAGGCGCTTTCGGTGCGGTTGGGACAGTACGGAATTGTCGATTTAACCAGTATTTCGATTCGCGAATGCCGCGAACGAGTTAATAATTTGGGATTGAGCGATCGGCAATTCCAAATATCCGATTTAGCCCTGAGAGAAATCAAAGCAAGGCTGCAATTTTTGCTCGATGTCGGGTTAGATTACCTGACTTTAGATCGCGCAGCAATGACGCTTTCTGGCGGAGAAGCCCAGCGAATTCGGCTGGCGACTCAAATCGGTTCTGGTTTGACTGGTGTTCTCTACGTTTTGGACGAACCCAGCATCGGACTGCATCAAAGAGACAACTTTCGCCTGCTGCAAACCTTAACAAAATTGCGCGATTTAGGCAATACTTTGATTGTCGTAGAACACGATGAAGAAACCATGCGAGCGGCCGACCACATTGTGGATATCGGGCCCGGTGCTGGCGTTCACGGTGGCAAAATTATCTCGCAAGGAAGTTTAGAAAATTTGCTGGCTGCAGAAGAATCTTTGACCGGGGCTTATTTGTCTGGAAAGCGAGTAATTGAAACGCCTAATGAAAGGAGAAAAGGCAACGGCAAAGCTCTCTCAATCATAAATGCGACGCGCAACAATTTAAAAAATATTGACGTGGAAATTCCGCTGGGAAAACTTGTCTGCGTGACGGGGGTTTCCGGTTCGGGAAAATCAACTTTAATCAATGAATTGCTGTACCCGTCGCTGCAACATTATATCACCAAAAAAGTCCCTTTACCACCCGATATGGACGCCCTCAAAACTAAAGGGGAACGATCTCTAGAGGATGTGATTGATAAGGTAATTGTAATTGACCAATCTCCCATCGGCCGCACTCCGCGCTCTAATCCCGCTACTTACACGGGAGTCTTTGATGTGATTCGGGATTTGTTTGCCGAAAGCATTGAAGCGAAGGCAAGAGGTTACAAAGCGGGGCAGTTTTCTTTTAACGTGAAAGGGGGAAGGTGCGAAGCTTGCGGCGGCCAAGGCGTGAACGTAATTTCGATGAATTTTCTGCCGGATGTTTACGTGCAGTGCGAGGTTTGCAAGGGTGCACGGTACAACCGAGAAACGCTGCAAGTGAAGTACAAAGGCAAGTCGATTTCTGATGTTTTGAACATGACTGTAGAGGAATCTTTGGAAATGTTTAAAAATATTCCCAGGGCTGGCGTCAGACTGCAAACTTTGGTTGATGTTGGTTTGGGTTACATTCAGTTGGGGCAGGCGGCGCCGACGCTTTCGGGTGGCGAAGCGCAGCGGGTAAAACTGGCAACGGAACTGTCGCGCCGCGCTACTGGGAAGACGCTTTATTTGATTGATGAACCGACGACGGGTTTGTCGTTTTATGATGTTCACCATTTGTTAAATGTGCTGCAAAGATTGGTGGATAAGGGGAATTCAATTTTGGTAATCGAACACAATTTAGATGTGATTCGGTGCTGCGATTGGGCGATCGATTTAGGCCCGGAAGGGGGAGATAAGGGCGGCGAAATTATTGTGGCGGGAACGCCGGAGGATGTGGCGGCAAATCAGAGGTCTTATACTGGGAAGTATTTGCAAGCGGTTTTGCAGCAGCATCCTTTGGGGGAGGCCGTAGCTGTTAGCTAATAGTAACAGGAGTTACGCAATTATCACAATTAGTAAGGTGCGTCAGATATTTAAACCTTCAATAATTCTTGAGAAAACTCACCTGACGCACCCTACAATTTAAATACTGCTAAATCCAAAGCATGAAGCGATTTGGCATAATTTAATTGCTGCTGCAAGGGTTCAATTAATTGTTCGGGTAGCATCGTAATTAAGTTAGGATTCTTGAATAGTCGGTAGAGCCTTAATTTTATTTTATCTGAAATTACAGCAATGGCAGATTGGACGACATCTAATAAATATTTAGTTGATTTAGCAAAGTTTTATGAACAGGAAGCTACTAATCCTTCAGTATTTGATGATGAGATGTTTGTTGCGAATGTCAACAAAGCCTTCTGGCCAACGAATTGCTGGTCATTTGTTGAAGCAGCATTTGCAATCATTGCACCAGCTTGCTCTCGCAGACCTCACTTGACCCGATTGCTAATTCGATCGCCAATTGAGGCTATGATTGCAGGTGGTCTCGAAGATTCATCTCGTGTTGTGGCGATGGGAGTTTCTTGTGCCAATGAATCAGATCCATACGTCGAGCCTACAGAAGAAGGAAAAAAATGGCTATTAAATGTGTGGCCTACGTTAGATTCACTAGCTCAAGAAGTGTTTGTAGAAGTTCTGAAAGAGGTTGATGAAGAACTTGAAAGAGATTGATGCTTGTAACTCTTTCCGATATCCTCAGCAATGTTGCAGAAGCCTAACAATCTCAATGCACACCGACTTCCGAGAGATTATCGGCTTATATTTGAGGTTGTCTGTAGCGGGTGATTGAGAACGTTAAGGACTCTGCCGATCGCTCCTCATACCCCACAAGTCGCTACAAACCCCCGCCTCACAAGAGAACGCCATTCCAACCAGCCTACAGTAAACTGAGAGTAACCCCATTTAGCCCCAATTAACCTATGCCACGCTGGTTCAATACCGCAGGCCCAAGCCGCGAAGACATCCACTATCTGCTCCCTGCTACCCGTCGCCTCCCCAACCTAGAACGACTAATTGCTCAGCAGAACTATTTCGTCATTCATGCACCCCGACAAGTTGGTAAAACCACCGCCATGCTAGCTTTAGCAAAAGAACTAACCGATAGCGGAAAATACACCGCCGTCATGGTTTCGGCTGAAGTCGGCGCACCCTTCAGTCAAGACATCGCAGGTGCAGAAGAGGCGATTTTGGCTGCTTGGCGGCGGGCGATTTCCGTCCGACTTCCCCAGGAATTACAGCCTCCTGCTTGGCCTTCGTTGGAATCGGGACAGCGAATCGGCGATGCACTGAGTCTTTGGGCGCAAGCATCCCCTCGTCCTTTGGTAATTTTTATTGATGAAATTGACGCACTGCAAGACCAAGCCTTGATTTCCATCTTGCGCCAACTGCGCGATGCTTATCCCAATCGTCCTAAAGCTTTTCCTCAATCCGTTGGCTTAATCGGTTTGCGAGATGTTCGCGATTACAAAGTCGCTGCGGGTGGTAGCGACAGACTCAATACTTCTAGTCCGTTTAATATTAAAGTGCGATCGCTAACTTTACGCAATTTTAACGCCGAAGAAGTCGCCGAACTCTACGCACAACACACTCAAGATACCGGACAAGTTTTTACACCCGAAGCAACAGCCTTAGCCTTTGAATTGACTCAGGGACAGCCTTGGTTAGTCAATGCGCTAGCCAAGGAAATAGTAGAAGAATTAGTTACTGATGAATCGATCGCAATTACAGCCGACCATATTTTAACAGCTAAAGAAATTATAATTCAACGTCAAGATACGCATTTGGATAGTTTGGCAGAACGACTCCGAGAAAATCGAGTCAAAGCGATTATCGAGCCGATTTTAGCAGGACAAGAACTGCCAGAGTCTTCTAATGACGATCGCCAATACGTCGTAGATTTGGGCTTGCTCAAACGATCTCCGGCTGGGGGTTTAGTCATCGCCAATCCGATTTATCGAGAAGTTTTGCCGCGAGTCTTAGCCCAAGGACCGCAAGATAGTTTACCGATTATCAGTCCGAGTTGGTTGAACTCTCGCGGAGAACTGATGACCGATGCCTTACTCCAAGCTTTTATGGCCTTTTGGTTGCAACATGGCGAACCGTTACTCAAAAGTGCTTCCTATCCCGAAATAGCCCCTCATTTAGTGCTGATGGCGTTTCTGCATCGGGTGATTAATGGCGGGGGAACTTTGGAACGGGAATATGCGATCGGGCGCGATCGCATGGATCTATGTTTGCGCTACGGTGAGGTAACATTGGGTATTGAACTGAAGGTTTGGCGGACTAAAAAAGCCGATCCTCTCAGTAAAGGTTTGGAACAGTTAGATGGATATCTGGCTAGATTGGGACAGGATTCTGGTTGGTTGGTCATTTTCGATCGCCGCGAGAATACACCAGAAATCGAAGAACGGTTGAAAACTGAAATTCATACGAGTCCAATGGGGCGATCGGTTACAGTTATTCGAGCGTGAAGTTCTGTGTAAAAGTTGCTTGGGATTAGGTGCGATCGCGATCGATTGATTATCGATCTTTAATCAAGGATTTTGCTGCATTAAATTATGTAAAATTCCGTTGACGTAATCTTGAGCGATCCGTTCTTGTTCCAAACGTTTTTGATGAAGCGCAAGATGAGTATAGAGAGTTTCTTCTTCCGAATTCAGATTAGGTAAAATTTCCGCGATCGCCCCTCCGACAGAAACTGCAAATTCCTGAAACATTTCAAATGTTGCCAGATCCATCATAATGGAAATTGTTTGAGGGAAATATGTTCGCAATTGAGATAGAATTTTAAATCCATCAACATCTAAATCACCCCAATAGAAAATATGGTATCGTGATAGCCAGCTAACCGTTTTTAAAATTTGAACTCCATAGCCCCTACCAAATATTGCCAAACTATTTTCTAAAGTAGGTAGATTTAGAAAGTTCGTCAAGTTTTCAGTAATGATGCAGCGATGCGTTACTAAATTTAGCTGCTGAAATTCAGAGAGAGGAATGCTGAGATCGGCAGCACTAAAATTATATTTAGCTTTTAATGCTGGATCGAGAAATTTAAATCGAATGAGAGTATCGCCATATTTAAGAGAAAAACGTTTTTCAAACGTATATTCTTTCTCTCCTTCTACGGATACAAGTTGTTCGATAGGAAGGAGGGCTTCTAAAAGAGTGCGAATAATTCCTTTGTTCTGCTCAATAAATTTTGTATGAACCTGAATAGGCAGTTCTCGAACATAAAGGTTGGGTTGCGGATTTTGTTGAAAGTATTGGCAAACTTTAAGTAAGTCATGCCAGCGATCGCCATACTTAATTACTTTCAAAGGATTTTGGCAAATCCAGGTGTTCAGTGCGGGAACTTCTGCCCGAATCAATGCTAAATTTGCTTTGAATTGGGCGACTTCTTTTTCCTTATTAATGAGTTTGAGATAGTCCTGTTCTGTGTCAATACTAATCCGCTTCGGTAAAGATTGCACGCCATAATTTTTAGTTTTTTTGGTTTCCAATTCAAGGGAATAGCCATAGCCTATAGACTGTTTTGATTTGTTAATTAATTGAGTAACAGCATCGCGAAGAGCAATATAATCTTTGGGGCGAGAACCAACTGGTAATTCACGCGGAAAAAAGTTCTCTCCCGCAGCGATCGCACTCAAGAAAGAAGCATACATCTGTTCGGATTTTTGTTTAATTAGATCGGGATCGAGCATCGCGGTTTTGATTGAGAACAGTTTGACGATTTTGACGGAATTCTTCGATCGACATAGAGGTAATGCTAGAGCAGTCTCCTTCAGGTGTATTAGTAACAAAATGCAGGCTGGAAATATAAGGTTCTATGACATTGATTTTGTCTTTTGGAGTAACAACTAGAAGTTGCAGGTTCAGATTTTTGAAGAGTTCCATCGCGTAACGAGCATTACTATCATCTGATTTACTAAATGCTTCGTCTATCACCACAAACCTGAAAGACTTATGTTTTGCAGTGTCTTGGTGCAAACCAAATTGATAGGCGATCGCGGATGCTAGAATTGTATAAGCTAACTTGACTTTTTGCCCGCCAGATTTTCCAGATGAGTCAGTATGGTGTTCTTTCTCGCTATTATCGCAGCCATAGCGTTCGCTCGCGGAAAAGTCTAGCCAGTTGCGAACATCAGTGACTAAATTCGTCCATCTTTCTTCAGATTTGAATCTTTCAATCAGGAGAGTTCGGATATTTTGAAATCGCTCTTCATTATCTTCAGCACTTTGTCGTGCCGCATCACCCAGGCACACCTTTAGATCGTTTCTAAAGTCTTTAATTTCTTCATTGCGAGTCTTGTCGCAGCACAGTTTAATATAAGTTGAATCTGTGTAGTTAATTTGGTGCAGAGATTCATTTAGTTCGTCAATGGCTTGCTGGATGTCTTCTTCTTGCTTGTCTAGGGAAGTTTTAAACATTGAAATGTCAAGGATGATTTTCTCGTCCATTAAGCGCTTGAATTCTTTTTCGTACCGAGGTAAATCGTCATGTTCGATTTGGAGCTTGAGCTTCAGATATTCATCCAAGTAATCGAGGGACGATCCTAATTCTAAAACAGTTTCAGGAAAAGCATTCTTAAAGTTCAGCATCTGCATGGTGAGCGAGCTTCGAGAACTATCCTGTTGTCGTTCTTTTTGACGGAGTTCGTCTTGTAAGAAATCGCGCAGGTTTGTTTCATCTCGATCGATGGTTTCCAATGTCAGGCTATATTGCCTGAGTTTAGCTGTCATGCGCTTTTGAAAGTCTTCTATATCCGAAGTGGTAAACAATTGCACTTTTATCTCGCACTCATTCTGTTGTTTTAGGGCGTTGCTTTGCCGATCTTCAAGCCTTTGAATTTCTCGAATCGATCCATCTCGCTCTCGATCGGCTTGAATAATTTCCTCTTTAGTTGTCTGAAGCTGTGTTTCTAGTTGCTTAAGCCGATCGGAACTAGCTTGTAACTCCTGCAATTGTTTCTGGAAATCGAGGCATTCTAGATCTTTCGATCGCCAATCAATTTCAGCAAAATCAGCAAAATTCATGAAATCTTGCAGCCGAGAAGCTTGCTGCGAGCGTTGATGGCGCTGCTTTTCGAGAAACTGGATTTGTTTGTTAATTTCGTTAAGATCGTGATTAATTTGTTTTAAGTCTGTCTCTAAAGCTTGAATTTTACTAGCGTTGCTCCAACCTAAAATATATTGACTGCGATCGCCCACTTTAGAGCGATCGTCCTTTTCATGTCGTTCTCCACCTTGTTTGGTTAACCCCGTCCGCATAATAGCAACAGTTTCTCGTTGAAATTGTGCTTCTGTGTCGCAACAAACATAGTTAAAATTTCGTACTAATCGATCTTTCAACCAGTGATAAAATGTTTGATTATCGCCTTTAATTTCCAATTTAGAGGGGACTTGCTGCGGATTGAGAGCGCGTTGCGTTGGATTGGGAGCAATTGAAGTAACGCGATAATAAACTAACTTTCCGCCTAAATGAGTGCGGTTTACATAAGCATTCACGGCTGGATAATGAGCTTCAGGAACTAGAATACTTAAGCCAAAAGGTCGAAGCAAGCGTTCGATCGCCCCTTCCCATTCCCGCGCGTCTTCGTGTACTTGAAGTAGTTCTCCGATAAAAGGCAGATCGGTATCGTTCAGATTGAGACTGCGGGCAAGCCCATCGCGGATATCGAGATTGCTTTTAGGAATTTGGCTGCGGCGTTTGCGAAGAGATTTTAATTCATCATCTAGTTGAGTCTGTTCTTTTTGCAGGTCGGAATACAGCAGCTTTTGCTTGTCTCGTTGTGCTTCTAAGGTTTGTAAGGCAGCCTCAATTTCTTGTTTTAATCCTTCTCCTTTTGTTCGGGATGAATAGAAGGTATTGCGCTCGCTATATTCGGGAAGATTTAATAGTTTAGCACAGCTATCGTAGCGATCGGTCTGCTTCTTCTTATTGTTAACTTCCTTCTGGCATTGTTCAATTTCTCGCTTGAGTTCCTGTATCCGCTGCCCCACACTGTCTTGTTTAATAGCAAAATCCAGGTTTCTTTCTTGTTGGCGCAAGTTTTCTAAAAGACTCTCGTTTTCGGTACGCTGATGTCGTGTTTGAGTTAGCTGTCGATCGATTATCTGTAGTTCTCTTGTTAACAAGTTCATTTTTTTACTCGCAAAAAATGATGGCAAAATAGCTTGGTATTGCTTGATATCTGCCACTTTATTTTGCAACGATTGAAACTTTTCTGCTTCTTCTGTCAGAGGTTTTAATGCTTCTAACTGCTGTCCCGCTTTTTGAATCTTCGCGTGAGATTCAGTGAGATCTTTATAGCTTTTCTGCAACTCCCCGATTTTGGTTTGCACGTCGGTTTTTTCCAGCATATGATTGCGAACAAAGTCGTTCAAGCCACCAATTTCTTTAATGCTGACCGTTTGATTAAACAAATCCAAAGCTTTTTCAGATTGCAAACCGAGGCGCTTGCGAAATTGCTGGCTGTATTTGATAAACTCATCAAATGTTTCAGCCCCCATCGCTTTCAACTGCTTTTTCAAATCTGAAGTGCGCGTGCAGTTAAAATGAGCGGCGATCGACAATTCGGCATCCGCAACGACAAAAAACTTTCGCACCGATCCCTCTTCCATCCATAACACCTGCGCCAGCGTCACTTCTTGCTGGCTGGCGCGATCGCTAAAATATGCCAGCAGAACCGAAAGAGTCCCTTTTTCTCGAAGGAATTTAGCTTTTGAACCGTGCTTTTCCTCTGCACGAGTCCGACTGTACGCTCCCTGCACGTAGCTTTTTTCATCCCGCTCTTTCTTGCCAGAGGTGCTGGAAGCCTGATTGTAATTGCGGCGTTTGTTGGGAACCAGTAACGTTAGCAAACCATCGATTAAAGTCGATTTTCCCGAACCGTTTGCCCCAGTTAATAAGGCAATTCCCCCTTGCAAATCGACCGTCCAAGGGCGTCGGTCGAAGGTTCCCCAATTGAGCGCTTCAAAGCGTTGCAGGCGAAATCCTGCTAGGGCATTGGGGGAATTATCGATCGGTTCAAAAGGTAGGAGTATTTGCATAAGCTTCTAGCTTTTCCTTCAAAATTTCCAGCATATCGGCATCAATTTTGGCTTTGAGGATAGAGCGCACTTCATAGTTCTCATCCTCTCCAGACAGGCGCTTGAGAAATCCTAATTCTACCGCCTGTTTTACCAGTCCCTCCACATCCCGCCGAAATGTGTCCTCATTATTTCCTTCCGGTAGGTAGGGCTGTAACAAATCTCGCACTTTTTCAATACTCAAAACGAGCTTCCCAGTTGCATCGCTGGCATCGAACTGTCGCAATTCCTCCCGCAATAAAACACAAAAAACTGTAACTTTAAAACTCAATTTACGGCGAATAGTTAGGCGAGGTAGGGGTTCAGTACGATCGTCCGGGTCGGGGTCTGGTTGTTCCAGGTAAGCAAATCCTTCGGTTTCGTAATTTTGAACCTGCAAGCCAATTTTGCTAAAATATTCCTTAATTGGAGTCAGGTAACTTTGCAACGGCCCCCAATGCGGGTCATCGCTATATATCGCTCCTTGCAGGAGTTTGAGTACAACGGGCGCATAGGGTTGCGGGGACTTTGGTTGAATCATTTAAGCGGTCAGCGGCGGAAGATGATTTGTGGAAGAGTGAGTTGGAGTTGTTTTTCTGAATCCAGGCTGGGGATTGTAATTGAATCAATTATATCAGGATTGATGGAATGGCGATCGGATCGATCGGCAATTGCCAGATAAGCGACAATTTCGGCCAATCCCTGAGTTACTGGATAGAGTTGAATTAAATCTGCGAGGGTAATGCTTGAACGGTGTTCTAGTGTTTGAGCAATCTGCTGTGCCAATAAGTCTTCATCTACGTAAAATTGCTGATAAAGTTCAGCGATTTCCTCATTTTGGGTGAGATATGGTAAGTTAGTGAAATCCAGAGAAAATGTGGGTACTTGTGATTCGGCCAGCGGATGTAGCGGGCGTTCCATCGCTAGATAAACGGCGGGTTCTCCTTCTAAATTCCAGAAATCCGGTTCTGTCGGAGCATTATTTGCCAGTTGTAAAGCAAGGCGCTGTACTTCAGCAATCAATTCGGCAACTCGCCTATTTTCTTGAAGATTTCGTTCGTCCAACATCTGGCGCAATTTTTCAGCCAATTGGTGATTGGATTGCACGATATGTTCCGCAGCATCCAATAAACTCCTCTCGATCCGCCGCAGCAGTTGATAGTCCTGAGTTAATGCTTGCAATTCTTCTAGCTGATAAACTGTTTGAATCATGGATTTCAATTCCTGCCGCTTGCTATCTGACATCATAAAATTCCAGAAAGCGTAGAAACTTCGTCCTTGATCTGATTCTTTCAATTCTCGATCGGCATCCAACACTCGGCCAATCGCTGTTCCTTTACGGCTATCTTTCTCAAACTGTGCCTCTTGAACTTTACGAGTGAGATTGCGAAAGTTTTGTTCGATGTCTCTAAAATCACTAATTAATTGGCGGCTGACTCTATCTGCTAACAGAAATCGTTCTTGTAATTGTGTGGAGTTGTAACGATCGAGCTCTCCAGTCTGACGGATTCGATCGATTTCTTGCTGAAGGATATCGCGATCTCTTTCTAATTGAGCGAGTCGCGTTTCCACGTCAGTCGTGCTGCGGTCTTGAATTTCTTTTAACAAAGAGAAGATTTGCAGGAAGCGAGATTCTGTACCTACAAACTCATCCGGTTTTTGTAGCTCTTCTAACCAAGCGATCGCTTTCTCAGCCGCTGGAGTTAGAGTAAAGACTGCATCGTCACCACTATCAAAGGTTTTTCTTAAAAGCCGATCGTCACACCACTCGCTGAGATACTCTTTGGGCGATCGGGGGTAAGCTTCTGGATAAATATCCTGCAAAAATTCTAGATAGTCGCTCAACTTGGTTTCTAAATCTATTTGAGCCACTGAAATTTTTTGAGTTACCTTAAATTGTTTGTAGAAAAAACTTATAATTAAAGCTGCATTTTGGCTGCGTAACAGCTTGAGAGCAGCAGAAGTTTTTAATTCATGTTTAATTTGTTCGTATTCCATATTTATTAAAGCAGGACGATCGCGCAAGTTTCATCGGGACTGAAAAGTTGCAACTTTTCATCTATATTTTAGTATGACTTACGCATAGGGCGGGCACGGGGACACCGCCCCTACAGAAACCGGGTTTTTGGAGAAAATACTTCTTGCAGCCGGCAGATTCGCTCAATAACCCGGTTTCTAGGCGTCCTAGCGCATCTAGGACTGTTTTGAATCGATATCCTAACTGTCACAAAGCGCAAGGCGGCAGTCAAGATTAACTCTCTTGAATTGTGGGAGACATTGCCATATTTTGTGCTTGTTGCTGCATGAATTCAATGTCCGATCGCAACCAAGTGCGGGGCCCGCTGCACTGATGAGCAATTAACAGCCCCCACAGTCTTTTGTTCGTTAAAATTGGCACGACTAAATTGGCGCGAACTTTCAGGCTACGCAGAAAATCTCGGTGGCATGGGTTAATTGGTTCTACTTCAATATCTGCAATTGCTCTAACTCTGCCGGCTTCGTACAAAGCAGCGTATTCGTCGTTAAAACACTCGTCGGGCCCCGTTGAACCCAAGATTGAGAGTTCGATCGCACTCAACATCTCGTAAGTCACTCGACCTTGCCACTGTCTGTAAAAATAGTACAGTACGGCGCGATCGCTCTGCAAAACTTCTCGAATGTCGTAGAGAGATTTTTCAACTAATACATCGCGCTTTAGACGATCAGTCAAGCGGTTAACAATGTTTTGCAGCCGATCGCCCGACATAGTATTAACTCCTTTAATTCCTAGTACACTCGCCCTATCTTAATTCTTGAACTTGCACCTTCACAACACCTCAAATTCTTGCGCTTCTGGATTTGCGCGCGATCGAAAATGAGTAATTTTTGGCTTAACAGTTGTCTGGATGCCAGCAACATTATACTATTATTTTGACAGAGATAGCAATCTTTGTGGGAAACGGGCGAGCGACTTTTTTTATGAACCGCTTTCGCGAAGAACCACAGGCGGGACGCCTGTTCCACAAAGGAAGAGAAGAGAAGAGGAAGAGTTTACAGGTGCTGGGAGAATTGCTACATATGCCTAAAGTTGGTTCCTCTTAAAGAGAGTAACTGCTAGGCTATCTCGATAGCTAGAGGAAGCATCAAATATGTCTGTGCTAGAAGCTGCTTGGAAACACGAATTTATCGCTACGAACGGCATTAAACTGCACTATGTCACTCAAGGTTCTGGGCCGCTGATGCTCATGCTGCACGGATTTCCTGAATTTTGGTATTCTTGGCGACATCAAATCCCGGAATTTGCATCAGATTATAAAGTCGTCGCTGTAGATCTCAGGGGTTACAACGACAGCGACAAACCTCACGATCGATCGGCTTACGTGATGGCAGAGTTTGTGCAAGATGTCAAGGGCATTATTCAGGGTTTGGGATACGAAAGTTGCGTCTTAGTTGGTCACGACTGGGGAGGCGCGATCGCCTGGAATTTTGCTTATGCTTATCCCCAAATGGTGGATAAATTAATTGTGATGAATCTACCCCATCCGGCCAAGTTTGCTGAAGGGCTACGCACTCCCCAACAATTGTTGAAAAGTTGGTACATCTTTTTGTTTCAGTTGCCAGTTTTGCCGGAGTTGTTAATTCAGTTGGGCGACTATCAGGCAATTTCGGCTGCTTTGGAAGGTATGGCAGTTGACAAAAGCACCTTTAGCCCCTCAGATATGGAAGCTTACAAAGATGCGGCTGCCAAACGGGGCGCTCTGACTGCTACTATCAATTATTACCGCAATATACCTGGCGGATTTCTCGATCGCCAGAATTGGAGCGTGCTGCAAGTTCCGACGCTGATGATTTGGGGAGAAAATGATGCCGCCTTCGACAAAGAGTTAACCTATGGAACCGCAGATTATGTGCGGGATTTTCAGATTCATTACATTCCTAATTGCAGCCACTGGGTACAGCAGGAACAGCCGCAGTTAGTGAATCGGTACATGAGAGATTTTTTGGCAAGTAAGTTCATTTAATATCATATCCAGTTTGATCGGAATGCTACTGAGCCTGCGAGTAGGACGATCGCGATTCACTCAAAAAATTATTATTCCCATGCCAGCAGAGATATTCACCGACTGCTGATTCCCTCCGTAGTGCGCCCGCTCATTTCGCTGGGGTGAATGCGGTAACTTGCAATTACCTTTGCACGCCCCAGCGAGTCAATCCAGGTGCGATTGATGGCGGGCGAAAGTTTCGGGTTGTGTTCTTTGACCAATTCCATCGCGCGATGTCTTCCTGCTGCGTAAGGCGTTCTGCTCGCCCGTTCACATTAAATATAATCCGTGGTAAAAAACATCAATTCTCGCAAAAGATGGAAGGTGAAATGATATAATTTTTGACATTCCCAACCTAAAAAATTGGGAGCGGCAAATCAAATCTTCGCACTCAGTTTTTATGACACCAGACATCTTGGCAGCGCAGCAGCAAAGAAATCACCGCATAATTGTCTCGGCCCTCATTTGTCTGACGCTGCTGGGACTGGCATTGCGCCTTTATTTGGCGTGGCGCACCAACCAAACTCTCCCCGATACCCCCGCCCGTCTCAGAGGCGACGAACCGGGCTATGAACGTTTCGCATACGATCTGCTGAACGGTTATTTTTTTCAGAGGCCAGGCAGGACGCCTGTGTATCCCTTTTTTATAGCTGGATGCTATGCAATTTTTGGTCGTTCTCCCGCATCTGTAGTCTACGTACAAGCTTTTTTGGGGGCGACAATCATACCGCTAACTTTTATCCTGGCACGGCGTTTTACTGGCCCTCAAAGTTCCTTAGTAGCGGCTGGATTAGTTGCGATCAATCCCTCCCTCATTCATCATGTCAGGCTGCTGCAAACAGAGGTTTTATACACGCCTTTAATACTTTTAACAGTGCTGGGCCTGTTGCGGGCATTGGAACAGCCGCAGTGGCAAAATTTTTCATTAGCAGGTGCGCTGTTGGCAATTACAAATCTTTGTCGGCCGACAGGGATGTTGCTTCCAGCAATTGTGCCACTATTGATGCCGCGTCAATGGCATTTTAAGCGCAAGATTGCTTTGTTTCTTGCTTATTTGGGCGCAATTATCATCATTACTGCACCTTGGACTTACCATAATTATCGAACGCACAAAACTTTTTTGATTTACAGCGTTTCTACGGCGCTGCTGTGGCAAGGAAGTCCAGAGTTTTATCATTTGGCTTATGAAAAACTGCCAAAACGCCATATTGTTCAAATTTGGCAAGAAGAACTCAATCCGGCTCGGAATGGGGGACACAATGCTTTTACAATTGAGGGCGATCGCTATTTTACCAAACGGGCGATCGCTTCAATCCTCCGCGAGCCTGCTGTCTATCTCTGGTATTGTTTGCAAAAGGCAGTTTTTTTCTGGTTGGGGAACCCTATAAGTGACTGGCCTTATCAGGATCTGTTTAATGTGAAGGCAATGCGGCTATTCTTTTCGCCGCCACGGATAGTCGGTATTTTAGCTGCGCGAAATTTGCCTGTATTTGCTGCTTTGGGCATGATAGTTGTGCGGCATCGCTGGCGGGAGTTTTTGCCGCTGTTGGCAGTCTGTGCCTATTTTACTGTGATTCATGCGCTCACTTTTACAGAAGTTCGGCACAGCGAGCCGCTGCACCCGATTTTGGCGGTCGTAATTGCTACGGCGGCGGGAGAACTTCAGCGTCGCTTGAAGTTAATTAGTCAGTAGGTATTAGGCAGTTTGTCATGAGTTATTAACCCAGTGTTATCAAAAACAATTATTCGGAATTTTACCATCGCCATTTTAATGGCTCTTGGCATAGGGTTGTTCATCGGAATGACAAGTTTTGCTCAAAACATCGAAACAATTAAAATTTCCGGTACTGCTGCGGGTGTCAGCACTCGCTACATTGGTGCAGTCGAGGGCAATATCAATTTCGACATCAAAGATTTGCAAGATTTGGGAATTAATACATACCGCATTTACGGGGGTATGTCTCGATGGGAATCTGAAGATGATGATGGTAAATACGGTTGGCCATCTATTGATGAAATTAAGACAAATCCCAATATAATTAATTGGGCACATTGGGATCAGATTATGACTAATCCGCCCCAGGGTAGCGATTATTGGTGGTCGGGACGACCAGGTAGGGTTTGGCAAGGCAATGCCAGGACTATTTTTAATAGTCTCAAACAAGCAAATATTCGCCCGGTTGTGAGTATTCGGAATGTTGATAATAACTGGAATCCGAGTTGGGCGCTGCAACTGAATCCGCCGCGCACAGGAGAAGATTGGAACGAGTGGTGGGAACACGTTTTTGCTACGGTTTATTGGCTGAATGTTCGCAATGATTACCGCGTTGATGATTGGGAAATTCACAACGAACCGGACAATCGCGATCAGGGTTGGGGCGGGACTAGGGCTGACTATTTTGAATTGGTTAAGGTGGCAAAAGATGCGATCGACTTTGTTTATAAAACTTATTTGCCTTCGCGCACTTACCGCATCCACGGCCCGAAAACCATAGGCGGCAGCAATTGGCCGGCTAGTGCTTTGCAGGAAATACCGAATTATTTCGATACAGTCAATATCCACAACTACGATGCAGATATTTCTAACTACATCCGCAAAGTGCGCGGCTGGATGAACGGTACTGTCCGCGCTAACTCGCAGCTTTGGGTAGGAGAATGGGGAACTTACAACATGAGCTACGGCGATTTATCTTTAGCTTTAAATTTGATTAAGAATTTGATTCGAGGTTCTCAACCGGGGGATAATTATATTGACGGCAGTCACATATTCTGTTTGTACGACTGGGGCAAGCCCGCAGGGGCGGAAGGTTTGCTAGGGGACGGGGGAAAACGACGCGCGGGCTACTATGCTTTGCGGATGGGAATTAGGGCTTTGCAGGGCGGGAAAGCTACCTTTTTTCCTATCACTAACAGTTTGGATTTAATGGCAGTTGCAACTCTTGATGCTAGCAAGAATGTTTACTTGCTGGTTGTCAATGACCGAGCAACATCTTACACTGTTAAGGCTGATATTTCGGAGCTGATAAAAACTGGTAATGGCACGCTGCAGGAGTTCAGTTCTAAAACAATGGATGAGGTTGTTGGTAGCTTAAGGCTCAAGGGCGGCAATGCAAGTTTTGCAGTGGCGGGGAACAGCGCTATTCTCATCAAGTTCGATCGCCAGAATTGAAGCTCAAATCCTCTGGGTCATAATTGGGATAAGATAGAATTAGTTATGCTCAGAATTATTTATTTTCTGCCTGTTTGGCCCTGGAGCCCTGGAACCCTTGAACCCTCGAACCCCTAATTGCACAGTTGCCATATCTAAGTCGTCCTGTTGTGATTCCCCTCCTGTCGCTGGTAAATTGGTAGCGTGCAGGTATCTTGCCTCAAACAGAATGCGAGCGAGAGTTCGGTTGAGGGCGAGAAAGTAGGGTGCAGTCTAGACAATCGCAGAAATTCTTGCTCGTAAACCCGCAGCAGTTAGACTAGGCGAGGAATTACCCGCCCGCCCTCATGTCCGCCCTCTGGACCGATCGCATTGGTTCTGACTTTCAGAACCCGTCAATTGTCAGGATTGGGCACGGAATTAAGTTTAAATGCCAAGATGCTGGAAGTAGGGGTAAGTTTAATCGTACAGAAACTTTGAGCGCGCTTGGAAATCTCGCGGGTAAAGCCTCTCAATCAACCTGCTGCTCGCGATCGGGTTTTTCCAACAAATATCACTTTTATGCCCCCTGATGTTTATTCCCTCCCTCAGTCAGGTCATCAACCGCAATCCCCTCACCGTCACCCCTGAGACGCCCGTAGAAAAGGCGATCGAGCTGATGAGTAGCACAGGAGCCAGTTACGTCCTCGTGGTAGAACCGCGCGGGAATTCTCAATTCGGAAATCCCACGAACGGGACTTCCCCACACTTGCGCGAACAGTCGGGTTTCTACAACGGCATACCGCGTGTGGTACACACAGGAGGCAACGGGCTGCGTCTCAACGGCTCAAAAGCTCCATATCCGGGCGGCCAGACAGTGCTGGGGATTTTTACAACGCGAGATGTCGTACAGCTAAATTCGATCGGCGCTGCTTTGAGCGGATTTGCGATCGAGCAAATCATGATCAGAACCGTAACTGTAGCCAGAGAATCGGAAATTCCCGACTTTTTTGCCTTAGCAAATCTGCTGGATAAACATCAGATCGGCCATTTGCCCGTCGTCAGCGAGGCTGAAGAACTTGTCGGTTTAATTAGCTCTCAAAGCTTGGTGCAAATGTTGCAGGGAATTGGGGAATCGACAGCAAAAGCAATTAGCAGCGCTTCGCCACCTGCGGCTTTCGCGTTCCCTCCGCCGCTGCCAATTGTGCATCAGAAAGTAGAGCTACCTGCAAGTTTAATTAAACTTTATCAAATCCCTCAAATAGCAGCCTCACGAATAATTCACGCTCCTTCTAATTCTTCGGTTCGCTATTTGGCGCAACTGATGTTTAGACACAATGTTAGTTATGTATTAATCACTGAAACCCCCGATCAACACTCGACAGGTGCGGCTCACAATTCCAAATTTACAAATCCCAACATTCACAAACTGGTTGGGGTGGTAAGTTCGCGGGATATCGTGCAGTTGCAGGCCCTGGGAAGAGACTCTAACAAAATTAGAGCGGGAGCAATTTGCAGCAGTTCGCCGCCGCTGGTGCGATCGCACTCTAGCCTCGAAGCAGCCGTCGCCCTGCTGCAAAAACACTACTGCCAGTTGCCTTTATTAGTCATCAACGAAACAAATCACCCGATCGGGATTATCAATCCTAAAACTATCCTTTTACAAGCGCTGGATTCAAAATCTCTGCATTCTGGCTTAATTGCTTTGCAGCGCCAGCTAGAATCTAGCCACGCTCAATACAAAAAACTCTCAGCAGAAATACAGCGGACAGCAGCAAATAGCCACGAGATGGCTGAAATTTCTCACCACAGTTTCGTAGAGCGGCCAAATCTCCCCCCTGCAGTCAACAATCAGGGGATTTGGGACTGGAATCTCGAAACAGATGAGTTTTTTTATTCGGCGCGGTGGCAAGAAATGCTGGGCTACCAAGAAGGGGAAATCTCGAATCGTCGATCGGAATGGTGGAGTCGCATCCACCGAGATGATATTGACTCGGTAAAGGCAGCTTTAGAAGAACACTTCGCCCAAAAGACACCGGATTTTGCAGCAGAATATCGGATGTACTGTAAAGACGGCAGCACTGTGTGGGTGCTGAACCGAGGTCAAGTTTTACGCAGCGCTACCGGCAAACCGCTGCGGGTAGTAGGAACTCATACAGATATTACTCTCAACAAGCAGTTTGAAGTCAAAAACCGCGAGCAGGATGGAGAACAATTCCATCTATTTGACTCTTTGAAAGCAACAGTAATTTTCCACATAGATGCGGCGGGGGTTTGGAAATTCCTCAACCGCGCTTGGACGGAAATTACGAATTATGCGGTTTCCGAAAGTTTGCAAACTAATTTTTTAGAGTGGGTGCATCCAGATGAGCGCGAGCAATGTGCAAATTTATTGGAGTCTTTGCTGTCCGGGAAGTCGGAATTTGAACGGCGAGAACTGCGATTTAAGTCCAAGTCGGTTTCGGGGAAAAACTCCTTGGGAATTCACAGTAATTCCGGCTTTGTTTCCGTGGAACTATTTGCCCAAGTCCGGCGGAATTCCCAAGGCGAAATAGCGGGAATTTTCGGGACGTTGCACGATGTTTACAACCGCCTCGAAGGAGTTGAGGAACTGCGGGAAAGCGAGCGGGCAATTCGATCGCTCTACGAAGTAATGGTGAGCTCGGAAGGCTCTTTTGACGATCGAACGCTCCGGTTGCTGGCAATGGGCTGTAGTCAGTTTGGGATGGATATCGGGCTGTTGGGCAGGGTTTTGGGCGATCGCTACGAAGTGATTGCGGCTTATGTACCGGAAGATTTTCCCTTTGGATTTGCTAAAGGAGACGGTTTTGCTTTGAGCAGAACCTTTGAGCGAGAGGTTTTGCGATCGAGCGAACCTATTTCTGTCGAATCAGCCGGCACTACTCAGTGGCGCAACCACCCCGCCTACAGCGTCCGCAAGTTGGAGGCTTTTGTGGGGACGAGGGTAATAGTGCAAGGGCGAGTTTATGGTACTTTGAGCTTTACTTCCCGCACCACTAAATCTCCTTTTAAAGCGCTGAATTTTGAAATTTTAAAGTTGATGGGCAATTACATCGGCGCAGAAATTGCCCGCGAAGAGCGAGAGCGAACTTTGCAACGTCAGTACCAGCGCGTTTTACTACTCAAACAAATTACTCAAAAAGTGCGATCGACCTTAGACACTCAAGAAATTTTTCAAACTACCGCCACCCAAATCGGCCGCGTATTTGGTGTCAATCGCTGTACCATTCACACCTATCTTTCCGAACCTTATCCCCATCTTCCTTGCGTCGCGGAATACTTAGAACCAGGTCACGAATCGGCTTTAGATTTAGAACTTTCTGTCACTTATAACCCCTACACAGAAAAACTCCTCGCTGAAGATATAGCCCTGGCATCTCCCGATGTGTTTGCCGATCCTTTGCTCGAATCTTCGGGGCCGATGTGCCGCCGCATCGGATTAAAATCTATGTTGGCGGTTCGCACCTCCTATCAAGGAGAACCGAATGGAATTATTACTTTGCACCAGTGCGATGCAACTCGCCAGTGGACTCCAGACGAAATTGAACTGTTAGAAGATGTTGCCGCGCAAGTTGGAATTACCTTGGCTCAAGCACAACTTTTAGAAACGGAAGTTCAGCGACAGCGACAATTGGCAGAGCAAAATGAAGCTTTGGAGCAAGCGCGACAAGCTGCGGAAGTTGCTAACAGAGCTAAAAGCGAATTTTTAGCGACTATGAGTCACGAAATCCGCACTCCGATGAATGCGGTCATCGGGATGACGGGCTTGCTGCTGGATATGGAACTAACTCCTGAACAGCGGGATTTTGTGGAGACAATTCGTACCAGCGGCGATGCTTTGCTGACTATTATTAACGATATTCTCGACTTTTCCAAGATTGAATCGGGAAAATTGGATTTGGAACGCAGTCCCTTCGAGCTGCAAAACTGTATAGAAGAATCTTTGGAATTACTGGCTCCGAGAGCCTCAGAAAAAGGTTTAGAGCTGGCTTACTTTATTGATGATTCTGTTCCGAAAAACATTTTAGGAGATGTCACGAGGCTGCGCCAAATTTTGGTAAATCTGCTGGGCAATGCAGTTAAGTTTACAGAATCTGGAGAAATTGTGGTGTGCTGTACGGCTAGGCAAATTGAACAGGTAGCTGCTAAGACTTCGCCGGAAAAAATTAATATTCTAGAGCCACAACCGCTAGCAATTAACCAGGGAGAGTTGGCACGTAGCAGACAATACGAGATTCAATTTGCTGTCCAAGATACGGGAATTGGCATTCCGCCAGACCGGATGGATCGCCTGTTTAAAGCTTTTTCGCAGGTGGATGCTTCGACAACGCGACATTACGGCGGGACGGGTTTGGGACTGGCTATCAGCCAGCGTTTGAGCGATATGATGGGCGGTACAATGTGGGTTGTCAGCCAGGTAAGTCCGGGAAGTTCTAAGTCTCAACCGGGAGTTTCTGCCGGACAAAGTATCGCTGGAAGGTCGCCTGCAGAATTTACTCCGCCGTCGATCTCGGGTTCTGGTTCGATTTTTTATTTCACGGTGACTGCTGAAGCGAATGACACCCGGGCTGAGGAAAAAAGGCCCGAATTTGCCGCTGGTAAGCGCTTGTTAATTGTTGAGCATCATGCCATTAATCGGCAAGTTTTGATCCGTCAGGCAGAGTCTTGGGGAATGATACCCGTGGCTGTAACTTCGGGTGCTGAGGCTTTGGAAATCATCAAAGGAAACTCGCCGCTCGATTTAGCTATTTTGGCGATGAATCTACCAGATATGGACGGTGTGGCTTTGGCTGTGGAGATTCGGAAATTTGAGCTGAGCAATTTCTCTGGCGACGAGGCTCTAAATCCGAATGTCATCAACCTTAAAAACTCTCGCAAAATAGCACTACCTTTGGTGCTGTTTACTTATTTAAGTAAGGCCGAAGTTTGGAAAAAACTTGAAACTACAGAAGTACATTTTTCTGCTTTTTTAACTAAGCCTTTAAAACAGTCCCAGTTTTATAATGTGTTGCTGCAAGTTTTTGGATATGTTACTGGCAGAAGCGGCAGGGGAGAAGCTTCAAATGTGGTGACTTTGACTTCTGGATTGAAGTATTTTGAAAATTCTCAAGAACAGCACCGCGTGCAGCGGACGCCTGCTGTTTTGAGGCAGGTGGCGGCGAATTCTGCCGGACAGGATGGAACTAATTCTAGTCAGATTCGGATTTTGCTGGCTGAGGACAATGTGGTGAATCAAAAAGTCGCCACGCATTTACTCGACAGGATAGGATATCGGGCTGATATTGCGGCTAATGGGTTGGAGGTTTTGGAGGCCCTGAAGCGGCAATCTTACGATGTTGTGCTGATGGATGTGCAGATGCCGAACATGGACGGGTTGGAAGCGACGCGCCGCATTTGTCAGGAATGGCCTGCTAACAAGAAGCCGAGAATTATTGCGATGACTGCTAATGCGATGCAGGGCGATCGCGAAAAGTGTCTGGAAGCAGGTATGGACGATTATATTACTAAGCCGGTACGCCGGGAAGAGTTGGCGATCGCCTTGAGCAAGTGTTCACCTCTGATTCGGGATGAATTGGATGCAGTTACTGAGGAAAACAATCAAGATATTTCTGATGACATTGACAGTGAGGCTGCGGCATCTTCGAGCGTTCAACCGGGAGCAAATTCGCCGATTGATTTTCATATTTTGCAAAATCTCCGCGAGCTAGACGATGATGAAGACCCCGATTTTTTGGGGGAGCTGATTAAGATATATTTGGTAGACGCACCGCAACATTTAGAAACTATTAAGGAGGCTATTTTTCTGGGCGATGCTGATAGTTTGAAGCTGGCTTCTCACACGCTGAAGTCGAGCAGCGCCAATTTAGGAGCCGTGTCTTTTTCTGCTGTTTGCAAGGAGTTGGAGTATATGGGTCGCGCGGCGGTTGAGTCTGGAGGGGAACAGGTTTTTGATGTGAGTACGGCGCGCGATCGTCTGTTGGAAGCCCAAGCGGAGTGGGAAAAGGTGCGGGCGGCTTTTGAGACGGAATTGGAAACGGGGAAGTTGCGATCGCAAATAGGGTAAGAGGTTATTTGTTATTTGTTATTTTCTATTTGTTGGTTGTTATTGGTTATTTGTCAGTTTCAATAACCAGTGCCCCATGCCCCATGCCCCATGCCCCATGCCCCATTCCCCATTCCCAATGCCCAATGCCCCATGCCCCATGCCCCATGCCCCATTCCCAATGCCCAATGCCCAATGCCCAATGCCCATATTTAACTTTCACCTAAATACGCTTTGCGAACAGTTTCATTTGACTGCAAATCGCTAGCAGTACCAGCGACTACAACCTGACCGGTTTGGATAACATAGCCGCGATGGGCTACACTTAAAGCCATGCGGGCGTTTTGTTCCACCAGTAAAATAGTTGTTCCTTCAGCATTAATATCGCGGACGATCGCAAAAATTTGACTGACTAACATCGGTGCCAATCCCATACTCGGCTCGTCCAATAATAACAAGCGGGGGCGCGACATCAAAGCCCGGGCGATCGCCAACATTTGCTGTTCGCCGCCGCTGAGAGTTCCCCCTTTTTGACTAATTCTTTCTCGCAAACGAGGAAATAAATTTAATGCTTTTTCCATATCTGACTTGATACCGAGAGTATCGTTGCGGAGATAAGCACCCATTTCCAGGTTTTCTTGCACCGTCATTCGCGGAAAAATCAACCGCCCTTCGGGACTTTGAGAAATCCCCAAACGGACGATCGCCTCTGTAGATAGTGCTTCTAAAGGCTTTCCCTCAAATAATACAGTGCCTTGGCGGGGGCGCAGCAGTCCTTGAATCGTGCGGAGAGTTGTAGTTTTCCCCGCCCCGTTGCTGCCGATTAATGTCACAACTTCTCCCTGCGAGACTGTTAGCGATACTCCTTTGAGAGCGTGGATATTTCCGTAGTAGGTGTGAATGTCTTTAATTTCCAACATAATTGCTTTTTGTGGGCTATCTTTACCTAAATTTTAATCAAAATATGGAGATATTTACCCATTAACCATGTCCATCTTCTTCTTTTCCCAAATATGCCTCAATCACGCGGGGATCGGCGCGAACTTCTGCCGGAGTTCCCTCAGCAATTTTAGTACCGTACTCCATAACACTAACGCGATCGCTAATGCCCATCACCACTTTCATATCATGTTCAATCAGCAAAATACTCAAATTCAACTCATCGCGAATCCGGTAAATAAAGCGAGTTAAATCAGCCGTTTCGTTCGGGTTCATCCCGGCAGTCGGTTCGTCCAAAAGTAACACTTTCGGATCGGAAGCCAAAGCCCTCGCAATTTCCAATCTGCGCTGATCGCCGTAGGAAAGATTTTTTGCCAACTCCGGCGCTTTAGCAACACCTAAACCGACAAAATCAAGCATAGTGAGCGCTTTTATTTTAGCTTCCCGCTCCTCCAGATTCGCAGCGGGAGGGCGGAGGATTGCACCCAACAAACCTGTTTTTAATCGGCAGTGTCTACCTACTAAAACATTATCCAGCACAGTCATGTTGTTAAACAAGCGGATATTTTGAAAAGTTCTAGCAATGCCGAAAGTTGTCAGGCGATCCGGAGGTAAACCCGTTATATTCTTCTGTTCCAATAGCAACTGACCGCCACTCGGTTTGTAAATCCCCGTAAGCATATTAAAAAAAGTAGTTTTGCCCGCGCCGTTGGGGCCGATCAAACTGGCGATCGAGCCTTTTTCCAATGTTAAACTAACCTGGTTGACGGCAGTCAAACCACCGAATCGCATTGTAAGTTGCTGTGCTTCTAATAATGACATTTTGGGGGGGCTTCCTAATATTAGTTAAGCGGTTATAGCTCGAATTCTATATAATACCAAATCGGCTCTGTTAAAGTGCGTCAGCTTGGCTGTGGTCGGATGCTCGTTACGACACGGAAAGATTTGGGGATCGGAATGCGTTACAGAAAGTCTTGGGCTAAGCTTCATGACTGCGTTTCGGTTTAAGGTTTCCCCTTGAGTGTAAGGACAAAAAGGGTGGAAAATTAAATTACACGGGTAGTTTTTCATGGGGATGGGCTACTCTAGTAAGAGGGTATGTAGAGGCGGGAACTATGATGAAGCTTGGTTTGCTGGTGCGATCGCGAAGCGTCTCCGCAGAAAAATCGCCACACAACGACTTAGGAATCGGAAAAGTTACCGAGCTATCCTACTCTACAGCAACGGTTGAATACTTCTGCTCAATTGGGCAACGCCTGGAAAAAACCTTACCCTTAACTTCGCTTTATAGAGTTCAACTCCCGCCTCAGACACGATGCTACATCCAGCCAGAAAGCCAGGATACATGGATAATTGGCCGAATTTTTGACTGGGACGAAGACAAAGGTCAGTATCGAATCGATCTACCCGATAAAAAGATAGCATTAGTTGCTGAACAGGAAATTTACGTTCGTTGCAACCTACCCATCGATGACCCCATCGAAACTCTAGCGATGAAAGGTCAGGAAACGCCCTACTTTCACGATCGACGTTTAGCTTTTGTCCAGTGTCTCATCCAACAACGCGCTGTCAGTCGCGGAATGACAGGGCTGATTTCTGCCAATATTGACCTTTATCCTCATCAAGTTGAAGTTGTCCGCCGCGTACTCGAAGACCCCATTCAACGTTACCTCTTAGCTGATGAAGTTGGACTGGGAAAGACGATCGAAGCAGGTGCTATTCTTCGCCAGTATCTCCTCGATGAACCGCAGGGACGTGCAGTGGTGCTTGTACCGCAATACCTGCGGGAACAGTGGCTTCAAGAATTAGAACATAAATTCTATGTCTCTGACTTGGACAATCGTGTCCAGGTACTTGCAGTAGAGGATGTCGATCGAGTTAGTCCGAATGCCGATTTGGGCTTCCTGATTTTAGATGAAGCACATCATATTGCCGCAATGGCGACCTCTTCAGATTCGATACAGCGCAGGCGTTTCCAGACTTGCAAACACCTCGCTCATAAAAGCGATCGCCTACTTCTATTATCTGCAACTCCAGTTCTCAATCACGAGCAAGATTTCCTGGCGATGCTGCACCTACTCGATCCGATCACCTACCAACTTGATGATTTAGAAGGTTTTCGTGCGAGGGTGAAAAACCGCCAACAAATTGGTCGAGTTTTACTCTCATTTAAAGAGAAAGCAAATCCGTTTGTGCTTAAAACTAACCTCAACCAACTGCGAAACCTTTTTGCTGAAGATAAATATCTGCTAAATCTCGTCGAGGAATTACAAAATTGTTTGGTTTCTCAAGAAACACTCGCGGCAGATCGAGATCGAATTGTGCGATCGATTCGCACCCACATCAGCGACACCTATCGGTTACACCGTCGAATGCTCCGCAACCGTCGCGCTGCGGTGGAAGATGTAATTTTTGCCCGAAATGTGACACCAAAAGTAGAGTATGACTTAGATGAGCGATCGCCCGAAATTCACGAACTAATTGATGAATGGCGCACAGTCGCTCCTAACCAACAACAATATCAGCAAATTTTTCTACTTTTATTCCGTGCTAGCGGGACTTGGTTAGGGATTTTAGCGCAAGTGCTGGAAACCCGTTTAAGCGGCATCTCCCATTCTGCCTTGATTCAAGAATTTGGTGCTGATAATATCCGCATTCTGACAGAAACCCCTAAATTTTCTGGGGAAGAACTGATTTTGCAATCTTTACTAAGAATTATTCAGCAACCTTCAGAAGAAGGAACTCGCCTCGAATTACTAAAGATAGTGATACTGTATCATCTTTCAGAGACTTTTAAACTTCAATCTTATCGCAGCAACCTTTATAAATTGCTCGAACAGGTGCAACAGCGAATTCGCAGACCGATATCGGGAACTCCCCTACCTAAAATTGTCATTTTCACCAGTTTTGCCCAAACAGGCGCTGAAATTTTCCGGTGCTTATCAGATACCTTTGGTCAGGCCTCTGTAGCTAGCCATCAATTAGGACTGTCTCGTTCTCATGTTGAGAAAAGCCTCAACAAGTTCAAAAATGACCGAAATTGTTTTATCCTTGTTTGCGATTCCTCTGCTGAAGAAGGTCGGAACTTTCAATTTGTTGATTGGATGATTCATTTCGATCTTCCCTGGTCGCCAAATCGTTTAGAACAAAGGATTGGTAGGATCGATCGCATTGGTCGCCCTTTAAATGTTCAATTTACAGTATTCGCAGGATCAGACTTAGAGGATAGCCCTCACGATGCTTGGTATCAATTATTAAAAGACGGTTTCGGCATCTTTCATCAATCAATTGCCAGTCTCCAGTTTTATGTAGATGAAAAACTACCAGGACTGGTAACCACTCTGTTTCAATCTGGTGCTAGTGGACTATTGGAAATGATAGGGACTATCCAACAAGAAATTGCTCAAGAACAGGTAAAGATTAGCGAACAAAACGCTTTAGATGAAATAGATGCCCAGGATGAAAATGCTACCCAATATTTTCAAACTTTAGATGATTATGATGCTCGGCATCAGGAAATTAAACGAGCAACAGAAGACTGGATATGTCAAGCACTGCAATTCAAACAAATTGACGATCCGAATTTAGAAAAAGTAGGGCGTTATCAACCTACTAAGCGCACTCTAATTCCCATCCACGATCTGCAAACTCGCTTTGCTGCTTATGCACAACCCTCTGGTACTTATAACCGGAGAATATCAACTAAATATCCTGGTGTCAATCTCTACCGTATTGGGGAAGGATTTGTGGAAGCACTAGCATCTTATATCCATTGGGATGACAGGGGTCAAGCATTTGCTCTATGGCGATGCGATCGCTCTTGGGATGCTGGGGAAGGGATGGAATGGTTGGGTTTTCGCTTTAATTATGTAGTCGAGGCTGATTTGGAATTAGCCCAGCAAGTTTCAACAGATTTTGAGCTGGAGCGAAGTAGATTTGTATCTGTGAAACGGCGCGCTGATGCGTTATTTCCTCCGATCGTAGAGACAATTTTTATTGATACTCGCTACGAACCAATGAGCATTGTTGAAGATGAAGCTGTTTTGAAGATTCTGCAAGGTTCGTACAAGGGTAAAAGTTCTCATCCCTGCCGAGATTATAATTTAGCAAAAAGTCGATTATCGGTTCTCAATGAGTTTGTTGATGAGAGTAAGTGGCCTGATTTGTGCAGTCAGGCGCGTGAGACTTCGGAAATACTGTTGCGCGATCGCACTTTTTTTATCTCGCTCTGCGAACAGCGCGCCCGAATCGCCGACCAGAAACTAGGAAATAGACTAGACCAACTGCGGCTGCGCCTCAACCGAATGGCTGAAAGCGAACAAACTTCGCACTCTTTACTAGCAAAAGAAGTCAACATAGAAACTGCGTTAAGTCAAGCTATTTTAGAAGGAATTCGCCATCCGCGAATCAAGCTTGATTCTGTAGGATTCATTGTAGTTTCTGGGCGACCTCCGGTTGAATCTCAGGAAGGGGGAGATGAGTGATGGCTGATTCTTTTCAAAAGCTCAGAGAAATTCTCCAAACAGATAAGATTCCTGGCGATACAAGTCAATTTTCAGAAGTCGGTTACAGGCGCTTGCTGGAAACTTTGGATGCTGCGGGAACTTCTTATGCGCCGGGAATGGGAGATATTGCGGCTCTGATCCGTCAGGTTCTGCGGCGGGAATACGAGCAAAAGGGCGGGATACCCCCAACTTTGAAAGTACCTCGGACTTCTCTTTTTCCCGCTCGCGAAATGTGGCAACAAAGCGGTATCGATATTTTGAGCGACGGTGCGGATTACTATCTGATTAGCGCTCATCCTTGGCAGCCTGATTGGCTAGATTTTTCCGCACAATATCCCCCAGAAAAACCCGTATTTGATGATAAAAAACGCCGCAATTACGAGCCAGTAGAGGGAGATCCGTTTCTGGAATTGGTGAATTGGCAGAAGTATCGGAGTGTAGGGCAACGTGAAGCAATTCGGGCTGTTTTGACGGCTCCTGACAATTCGACACTCGCCATTAACCTGCCTACTGGATCGGGGAAAAGCCTTTGCGCTCAACTGCCGGCGCTGGTGCGATCGCAAAGTGCTGGTGTCAGTGTCATTGTTGTGCCGACTACAGCACTAGCCATTGACCAGGAACGAGCTTTAAAACCTTTTGTGAACCATGCCACTGCCTATTATGGCGACGAGTTTGGGCAAGGACAAGAGAGACGGCAGGAAATTCGCGATCGCATTCGCAACGGCACTCAGCGAATCGTTTTCACATCACCCGAAAGCTTGATGAATTCTCTCGCACCTGCTCTTTACGAAGCCGCAAAATCAGAAATGCTGCGGTATTTCGTAATAGATGAAGCGCATATCGTCGAACAGTGGGGCGATGAATTCCGTCCCGCTTTTCAAGAACTCCCAGGTTTGCGAAGAGATTTGCTGCGCTGGACTTCTTTTACAACTTTATTGCTGACTGCAACCTTAACAGAATCCTGTTTAGATACCCTAGAAATTGTATTCGGGAAACCCGGCCCGTTTCAAGTGATATCTGCCGTACAGTTGCGACCGGAACCGTCTTATTGGTTTGCTTGGTGTCAAAGTGAAGAAATCAGGAAACAGCGATTAATTGAAGCAGTTTATCATCTTCCCCGCCCTCTGATTGTTTACGCCACCAAACGCGAAGATGTCCGGCGATGGCAACAGGATTTATTGTCGGCTGGATTCAAACGGTGTGCGATTATGACCGGGGAATCCAGCCCAGAAGAACGCTCTCAACTGATTGAAAATTTGCGCGAGAGACGAGTTGATATAGTTGTTGCTACTTCTGCTTTTGGATTGGGTGTGGATCAGTCAGATATTCGAGCCGTGCTTCATGTCTGCATCCCAGAAACTATCGATCGCTTTTATCAAGAAGTGGGTCGAGGAGGTCGAGACGGCAAAGCAGCAATCTCGCTCACCTTACACACCAATGAAGACTTAGAGATTGCCAAATCGCTTAATGACAAATCTGCCATAACGATCGATCGGGGATTTCAGCGGTGGAAAAGTATGTTTTTGAGGAAAGAAATTCTTCCCGATGGGCGGTTTCGCGTTCCCGTCAATATTCCTCCATCCTTACAACCAGGAGACATTGACATGAACAGCCAACAGAATCAGGCTTGGAACATCCGCACTTTAACGCTGATGAGTCGATCGGGTTTAATCGATATTGATGCCGAGGAACCGCCGCGAAGAAGAAATTTTAAATCGGAAGCAGCTTATAACGAAGCTTGGGAACTGCACAGAGAGTCCCGGTTCATCCGCATCCGAGATGAATCACATCTGAATCGTCAAACTTGGGAACATAAAGTAGAGCCAATTCGCCAACAGCGCCAAAACTGGAGCTATAAAAACCTGCAATTGATGCGTGAGGTTTTGCGGCCGAAACGCTGTATTTCAGAAATCTTTGCGGAAGCTTACACTATTCCCGCCCGTGTACTGCCAGAACCGAGAAAACAGGTGATAGTTTCTCCCGCTTGCGGTGGATGTCCTGTTTGCAGAAAAAACAGGGAACCAGAGTTTTCGGGAATTATACCCGCGCCATTACCTGTATGGCAAAAACCGAATTTTTTTGTAGGTGAAAAACTCAAATACTTGCTGGGAGAAGATAAGTTAATGCTCGTTTTCTATGAGTCTCTTGAATCTCAAAGCTGGAAACTCAAAAGCTCTAAATTTTTTAACTGGTTAATCGAGCAGGGAATTAATAATCTTGTTGTGGCTGATGAATTTCAGAGTATATTGATAGCAGAAACAAATGGAATTGCCGATGCTTGTATATTTGTGTTTGCAAAATACGAACCCATGCTGATGCCGCGCATTCCCACCCTGATATTTCATCCGCCCGAAAAGGCTATCCCTCACAACTATCTGTCACTCAACAGAACTTCTCAAGCTCCGCTAATCATTATGCTTCCCGTAGATACACCCGATCCGAGCCGCGATGACCGCAAGCTGATTAATATTTTTTCAGGCAGATACTTGATGTTTAACCATTTTTGCAGGGAGGTTAATTTATGAGCGTCTTAAAAACTGCTTTGGCTACTCCTAGCAGAATGCGAGGAATATTTAGATATTTACTTGAAGCACCCAAACAGCGCGAAAACAAAGAAAAACTCACTCGGCTGCTTTCTCCACATGAATTGTCAGAAGGGAGAAACAAAAGTGCCGAATATCCGATGTTTGATGCTGCACTGCGAGAAAGCATAAAATGTCGCTTATTAATCGCAGAGAATGATGATATTGCTATAAATTTTGAGCTTCCCAAAGCATCTCGACATCCTAAAATGGGTGATAAACTGTTACCCGATACGCTGGTACAGCTATTGTTTGCTTCTGATAACGAAGATGAAGAAGATTTAGGTCGGTTAATAGCATGGTATTTAGCACAGGATATTTATGATGCTCCCGGTACATGGCAAGAAGTAGAACAGCGTGTCGCAGAGCAGGGAGTTGCTGAGTCTTTAGATTTGAAAATATCCAGCAATAGTTTGTTTGGTCAAGTCGAGGACTGGATGTGTTATTTAGGGTTTGCTTGGGGTCATGCTTCAGATTCCAACAAAAAACTTGTTGTGGCTGAGCCAACTGCTTATCTCAGACGAAATTTAAAGGATTTATTTCAAGGAGAAGCAAAAGCTAAACTTTCAATCAGAGAGTTTATCGATCGCCTAGCTCAAAAATGTCCTCTGTTTGAAACGGGAAAATTTCGAGAACAGGTAGAAGAAAAACTTGGTTTTCGCTTACCCAATCACTTATCAACTAGCACGGCATTTGCTTTATTTCGCCTTCAGGATGATAAGTGCATCAAGCTTGTAAAAGAGTCTGATGCCGATTTATTCATCTTTCCCGGGGTAGGAAATGAAGAAGGATTTTCTCATATTATTTGGACGGGAGTAGAACTATGACATTTACAAAGTTTGTGTGCTGGGATGTCGATCGCGTTCGCCGCGTAATGGGTGTGGAGGCTACCCAAACTCCAGATAGTATATTTCTGGCAACTCACCATCCAATTGCCATGTACCGCCAGGAACTTATCGATGCACCGTCGCGTGTTACCTACAGTGAGGAACAATTTCTGAAAGACTTTCTCGCTGAACAAGATTTCGCTTTCGTGCCAGTTTTAGGCAGTTCGGGGACGGGAAAATCTCACCTGATTCGCTGGCTGGCCGCCAATATTGAATCGACCCAAAAGCGCCGAGTTTTGCTCATACCCAAAATTGGAACGAATCTCAAAGATATTCTCAGTTTAATATTAGAAGGGATGGCAGGAGCAACTTTTGATGAATACCGGCAGCGTTTAAATCGAGCCACTAGCAGCTTGACAGAAGCGCAAGCGCGGGAACAACTTCTGAATCAGCTTGCGGCTGCTGTTGGCCCAAACGGTCGGGGCGATCGCACAAAACTGTCGGACGTGGAAGATTACCTAGTTGGTGCTGTTGATTCTTTCCTATACGATCCATTTTTCCGAAAAGAATACTGGCTAAAGGATGGGGGTATTATCCATCAATTAGTTATCCACATTCTCGGACAGCGAGATACGGTAGAAGTTGTGGAAGAACGGAGACATTTTTCGCTAAATGACTTGCCTCTCAATGTTTTAAACTTGCAAAAAGCTGGGCAGTCTGCGCGGGAATTTTATAGCTTACTCATCGGCGATGAGGATATTCAAAGGGCAACTGTAGATTGGTTGAACCGACATTTAGATGAAGCCATAGCTCAGGTTTTGAGCTTGGGGCGGGAAGATTTACAAAGATTGATGGGGGAAGTTCGCGAAACTTTAGCCCAACAAGGAATAGAGTTAGTTTTGCTGATTGAAGATTTTGCTAAATTGCAAGGCATCGATCGCGAAGTTTTAGAAGCTGTGTTAGCGCGACCTCAACAAGCGGGTGGCAAACATTTGTGCGCGATCCGAACGGCGTTAGCTTGTACTACGGGCTATTTTGACAGTTTGAGGTTAGATACTGTAAAACAGCGGATTACTTTTAGCGTTAATCTTGACCTTGGCACAGTTGGCGAACAATCTTTAGTGAATTATGCAGATATCAAACAATTTGTGGGTCGATATCTCAACGCCGTGCGTTTGGAGGATAAAACAATTCAAAATTGGTGGGCTGACTCTCGCAATCGCGAAGGTGCGGATCGAGAATCTCTACCTAGTGCTTGCAATGAATGCGAACACAAATTAGCTTGTCATGCAGGTTTTTCAGAAGCAGACGCTTTGGGTTTGTATCCTTTTACGCCTGAAGGATTAGAACAAATGCTTTCTAGAGTCAATCCCGGCAATTTTAACCCTCGGATTTTGATTAAAGATGTTCTTAAGTGGACGCTAGAAAATTCTGCTGCTGATATCGAGGGCGGAGAGTTTCCTGCTATTTCTGTTCGAGAACACTTTGGCAAAATGCGGCTGAGTGCAATTGTTCAGGGAGATATTCAAGCGAAAGATCCAGAAAATAGCGATCGCCGCCAGATTCTCCTAGATTTGTGGACGGATAGTAACGAGCTTTGCGATTTGCACCCAGAAGTTCACTCTGCATTTGATATTCCGGCGCTGGGCGTGAAGGTTCAGCCTACAAAAAAATCATCATCTATTTCGGGTGCTAAAGAGTCTAGGTCTTCTGTTAGTAAGTATCAAGTTGAGTCACAATCTAAAACTAAAAAAAATCTGGCAGCAGCCGGACAAGTTCCCGACAAGCTGACTAGGCAAAAAGAATTTCTTGATAGGTGGAACAACACTCAAGAAAGTTTCCCGCAAGATCTCGCTGGGGAACTGCGGCCGTTGATTTACTCAGCTATCGGCGAGCGGATCGAATGGGATACGGAAATGCTGCTTAAGGGGGTTTTTGCTAGTAGTGGGACGACATATTTTAAAAGCAGAAATATTACTTTTTATAGTCGAAAAGTGACGAGGGAGACGATTTCTGGAGTTAAACTATCTCTTCCTCTGAATCCTGATGATGCAGATGAGTTTCGGGAAACCGCGATCGCCTTTCAAGGTATGTTGCAATACAGCCATTACAAGCATTGGAGGTTCCCCGATGGATCTCGCTACTTTCGCACCTACGCCAAACAACTGGAAAAATGGAGTCAATATGTTTTAGAGCAAATTCGCCTGTATCCCCGCGAGTCTGGGGAACCTTGGAACCCTGTACCTGCTGCAGTTGAGCTACTGGCGATCGCCGCCACAATGGCAGGACATTCTACCAATTCTACTGAAGATTCGATCAATGCTTTGTTTCTCAAACTAGAGCCCAAAGATTTAGAAAATCGTTCAGCTACTTGGAAAAAGCTATTTGGTACTTTACAAAAACACCGCGATGCTTTACTAGACATTGTTAGGAGTCGAACCGCTTGCACGAAAGGAAGCTCTACACAATTTCAAATTATTGATACTGTTCAAATTTTGGAACCTTTGAAGCAGGTTAGCAAATCTTGGCAGCCTCAATCTGAAATTCCGGCCGATGTTCGGGAGAAGTTCTCGGAAATTGATAAAGCGCGTCAAGCTGTGGATGAAATGCTAGAAAAAGCGATTCAAGAAGAGTGCGATCGGCAACTTGCTGTTTATCGTTCCCTAGTATCTGAATTAGGAGAAAATCTCAATAAAAAGGAGGTTTATGATGTTGTAAAACAGGCAATGGAGCGAGCCAAAGAAGCAGGTGTAGTTCGGGGGGAGAAAAATTTCGATGACCTAATACCTGTCTTGAAACAGTTTAAGGCGATCGAGCTTTCTAGCTATGTAGATACCATGAAACGCTTGCAAATTGAAAAAGATAGTCCAGACATTCAACCTGGGAAGCTGCTCAAGTATCTCAGCGAAAATCATCAAAAAGCAATGACAGAATCTTCTGAATTTCTCAATAGTACCAATAATTTTCTTGATGCTTCTCTAGCCGAGGTTAATGACCGGATTGAGGAGTTAGAAGTGTCAGGCGGTGGAACGGTAGAATCGAGCCATAGAGCTATTCAAGATGGATTGGCTAAACTGCGGAATCTAATTACTGAGGTTAAAGGATAGACAATATGCTTCTAGAAAAATCCTATCAATTGAGTGAGTTGTCTCAAAAGACAATTAATCTTCGGAAGTATGCAGAGAATTATGAAGGGTTTCACTCTCGACAAAAACAGATCGAGCAAGCTGTCACTGGAACTCTACTTTTTGTGCAATCTTTAAGAGCTTTTCGCGAAAGAGGAATTGCCAATTTTGATTTAACTCAAAAGGCTGAGATTTTGCTGACATTTATTGCTAATGTTGAGGCAGAATTTAAAAAAAATCCTGAGTGGATTATAGACAATGAAAATTTCAACAGAAATAATTTTGACTCTCGGGTAAAGGACTTACAAAAAGCTCTGAGAGAGCAATTGAGTCAAGCTTGGGGGCTGTACCGAACTGAAAAGATGCCGAACACGAATAAGGAATTCCTGAATGTGCTGGATCGAGTTTCGGCATTTAAGCCAACTGTCCAACGAATTAGAAATTTAGATGTGCAAATTCGCAAGTCTAACTCAATTCCCCAAAGCAGGGAGGATTTTGATAAAGTCGATCGGCTAATTGAGGAATTAAAGCAGTGCTGGGATAGCTTAAATGCTGATGAGGTTCCTGAAGCAGTGCTTCGTTTTCTGAGAGTGGCTGCTAATGAGGGTGCTACCCTGGGACTTTTAACGCCAGAGGTAAAAGATTGGTTGGCTAAACAGGGTCTTATTGATTCTTTACGAATTCGCTTGACCTAATAAATGGTTTGCGATTGTCCAAGAAATCACTGACGCACCCTCCTGCATTTTCTAGGGTACCGACAAAGTGCGATCGTCTGTACTCTGCGGTGCGTCAGCAGCAAATTGTGTGAGTTGACTCAAATCTCTTGAGTGACCAAGAATTTCAAAGGTGGTACCCGCCACGTGATTTATCCGTGGAATCAATCCAAAATCGAAAATCGAAAATCTTCAAGCCCCCGCATTTATCCGTGGGGTCAATCTAAAATCTAAAATCTAAAATCTAAAATCGATTGACGCACCCTACTACATTTTCTAACGTACAGACAAAATAGAACTTAAAAAGATTAGATTCTAGCGAACGGCCAGGGCGATATTGTGCGTGTAAATCGGCAGTCGAAAAGTTTTCAATAACTTTGAGATTGAGTTCGTCAGCCAAAGCTGCAATCTTTTCAAACCCAGTAATCCACGGTGCATACATACTTTCGTATTTATCTATGTAATCATTGATATCTTGGTAGCCCGTCGTTCTGAAAATCACCTTTTCCGACATATAATCAAAGGACACTCGAAAATTAGGAACATTGTCGCGAATTTGTTCTAACACAACTATTACATCTTTTTTGTCAACCAAAGTAGTGTTGCCTTCCCACAAAAAATAGGTCGGTCGAGCGAAATCAAATTCACTCTGTTTCAGCAAGGAGATTAAACCGTCTTTTATGTAATCGCCGGGGATGTAGCGAACATTAGCAGTAACTTTGTTAGCTTTGAGAGTTTCTTCTTTTAATTGAAGAGTCGCGCGATCGTCTATTTCAAAATAAGTGACTTTTTCGCCATTAATTCTAGCAGCGCGAGTATCCAAGCCCGAACCTAAAATAACTACTTGCTTGCAACCTCCTAAAATTTGATTGGACAAAACATCATCAAAATATTTAGTCCGCAACTTAACCATTTCTTTAGCCGCGGGAGAGCTTTGAGCTATGTGGCTAGCTATTTTTTTTGTTTCCTCATTCAGCCATATTTTTACTACACGATCAGTATACAGAGGAATTGCCTCTTCATTCTCTTCTGCTCTAAATTCCGCAACGATAAAAGCAGTACCAGTTACATTTTTCATGGCTAATCTTTCACCCTTACTAAGTAGTTGGTGACAAATAAACATTAGATGGGGAGGGGGTTTTTACACCCCTAAACTTCCTTGTATCTGAGATGTTGCACCATTCTAAATAAGGTTTTTATGAACAGGCTTTTCGGCCTGTTCCACAAAGAGTGAATTTTATTGTGGAACAGGCCGAAAAGCCTGTTCTTGAGAATGGTGCAAAATGTGAGTTGCATCCTAGATTCTTAGCTAAACCCGCCTACAAAATACTATGGTTTTTGCCCTTACCTACTTATTGACTTCTCGCATCGGCTAAAGACTCATTGCTCGCTTCAGCATCCGAATGCAGTTCAGCTTGGTGGATCTTATCAGGAATCAGCCCTTCCGGGCGCACGAGCATCATGACAACAAGAGTTAGGCCGAATAGAAATAAGCGCATTTGAATCGGGTCTAAACTGGTGGCCAGAAAGTCTCGCAACTGGGGAATTGCAATCCTGGGGAGTACAAAAGTATTCAGAAAACCCTTGAGGACTTGCGCTAATTGTGGCAGATAAAGCCGATCGGCAGACATGATAATGATAGCGCCCAAAATCACCCCGGTCATGTTGCCCAAACCGCCTAAAATCACCATACACAGGATGATTACCGACACCGAGAAATCGAAAACGCTGGGAAAAATTGCGCTGATATATGCGGCGTAAAATGCGCCTGCAAAGCCCGAAAACGTCGCTCCCATCGCAAAAGCCGAAAGTTTGGTTTTGACCAGGTTAATCCCCATCGCACTAGCCGCTAATTCATCTTCGCGCATGGCATTCCACGCCCTCCCCAAGCGGGAATCTCGCAGCCGCGAAATCATGAAGTAAGCGAAGACAACTAGCAGCAAAATTAGGTAGTACCAGGGAAAGTAGTTGCCGGTGCTGAAAGTACCGACGATGGGGAGAGATGGACGCCCGATCGGGTTTATTCCCGCTTCGCCGCCGGTGAGGTTAAAAGGTCGATCGCACCCAACCAGACACAGCACCAACTCAGGTTTACCCAAAACCGCCGCAACAATCTTCGAGACTGGTTCGTCGATGCGAATCGCCGTTAAATTCCTAAAGACAACCGGGATAATTTCGCCAAAACCGAGGGTAACAATCGCCAAATAATCGCCCTTGAGCCGCAGTGTGGGAATACCCAGGATTACGCCCGCGATCGCAGCTACACCTGCCGCGATCGGCAGTACCACCCAAAAGTTCCAAGCAATATTTAACTGTCCAGAAGATAGCAAAGCCGTCGTGTAAGCGCCGATCGCAAAAAACGCCGCATATCCCAAATCCAACAAACCCGCAAAACCCACAGTAATATTCAAACCCAGCGCCAACATAATAAAGATTTGAATCTGTACTACAGTAGCAATCCAGCCGGTTTGAGCCTGAATGTCGATAAACGGAAACAGAATTAGAATAAAAGCTAATGTCACCAGAGTTGCCAGTCGCTGGCGTTCCCCCTGCAAACCCTGCAAAGCACCCATTAACGTAGCTGTCAAAATTGCGATCGTCAAACTGCAAATCCCGTACAGCAGCGTCGTCGGCAAAGCAACAGCAGGTTGACCCGACAAAGGTCTAATCAAAACCCCTTCTACCACACTCGCAACTAACAGCCAAACTCCCAATCCCAAACCCGCTAAACTGCCGATAGTCGCACCCATTTTGGGGCTGTAAACCTTCTGATCCCGACAGCTCATAAAGCCCGCAGCCGTACCCATCAGCCAGCCGATCACAGTGCCGCTCCAACCGCCGAATAACAAAACAGTCAAAGAGGCGATCGCCCCTAAAATACCAGTCGATTTGATCGCATTAATTATTTTTTTTGACATAGGAAGAATGAAGGCACGACACGGATTTTGACACGGATACACGGATTAATTATCAGGCGTGAGGTATTCGTCAGAAGGAAGAAGGAAGAAAAAAATCATATTCTTCTCGCATCGAGTGTTGGTTTTAGAAACTGGCGATCGGGCTAGCTACAGTTTAGAGTCTTTTGAGTTCGATTATTGCACCAAAAGTGACGAAACTTCAAATATACTGGAACTGTTACCGCAACACACTTCAAACGGGCGATCGCTATATGGTACAAGCACCTCAAAAAACTATCACCCTCGACGAGTTTTTGCAACTCCCAGAAACCAAACCCGCTAGCGAATACATCAAAGGTGCGATCGTCCAAAAACCTATGCCCCAAGGAAAACACAGCAAACTACAAGCCAGACTCGTAACAGTCACCAACGACATCGCAGAGAAACCGCAAATTGCCCTAGCCCTACCAGAACTTCGCTGCACGTTTGGCGGACGTTCTATTGTCCCCGATGTCGCGATTTTTGTTTGGAATCGCATTCCCCTAGACGCTGACGGCGAAATTGCCAATACATTTAATGCTCACCCAGACTGGACAATAGAAATATTGTCCCCAGCCCAAAGCCAAACCAAAGTCACAAACAATATTTTGCACTGTTTGAATGCCGGCTGTCAGATGGGTTGGTTGCTCGATCCGGATGAAAAAAACATTTTAGCCTATCCCGCAAGGCAGCAGCCTATTTCCTTGCAAGAACCAACAGATATACTTCCGATGCCCAATTTTATGCCGGAAATGCAGTTGACTTTAGGCGAAGTTTTTGGCTGGTTGAAACCAGGGAATATTTAATTTGATAGCGCAGGTTAACTCGATATTTTGCAAGGGGATTTTTCAGGCGATCGCAAATCCGGTATGTTTGCGGACTTCCGGCGAATGAAATGCCAAAACAATGCAATTTTCAGGAACCCCACCCTCCAGTAATTCATCGGTAATCCCGTCTTCAATACCGTCATAATGAATCCAGAGTTTGCCGTTGCGAATTTCAACGTGAACGAGGCAGTAGTGAAGTCGCTTTTGGCCCTCCCAGCCTTCACTCATCAATAAAAAATCATTTCGGTCTTCGCTGACAATGACTTTGTTATTAATCTCGGCGTATCTGTACGGTAGGCTGGCATAGTACGACAGAATTTTATAAATTAAGTCGCGGTATTTGTCTAGTTTATCCATCTGGTAATAACCTCCTGAATAGTATCGACAACGACAATTTTGATTACTCCGTCTGCAAGTACAACTTGTACGATATCTTCCTTAAAGAAGCTGGTATAAATCTCTTCAGTAATTGCTAGATAGAGGGTGCGATCGGGTTCTTTTTTAGATAGTATTTTTAAATACAAAATGTATTGCCCTATCGCATTTTCCCAATCTTTTACTAGAGATTTGCCGACAAAACTTTTGATTTCAACTGCAATTCTTTGTCCCTCGCGTTCGGCTGCTAACAGCTTTTTAGCTCCCAAATCCACAAACACACCGCGCGAACCAAATTGTAGAGTCAGAGGATCGTCTGTAATTATCCACCCGTCCTTTTCTAAGGCAGCCCTTACATTATAATGATAAATGTCTTTTGCCATTTTTTCAACCCAGCACCTTCAAACCTTCTCCTGAACATTCTCGCCCAACAAACCCCCTGGCCGAAAAGCCAAAATCACCACCAAAACCCCAAACACCCAAGCATTAGTCCAGCGGCTCGACAAATACTGATCGCTCAAAGACGACAGCAACCCAATCAAAACCCCTCCTAACATCGCCCCGACAATATTGCCAATCCCCCCCAAAACCGCCGCAGTAAAAGCCCTCAAACCTGCCGTAAACCCCATCGTAAAAACAATAGTATTGTTGTACAGACCAACCAGAATCCCAGCCGAACCCGCCAAAGCTCCCCCAATCAAAAAAGTCAGAGCAATAATCTGATCGACATTAATTCCCATAATTTTAGCAGCATCGCGGCTTTGAGCAGTTGCCCGCATCGCCTTTCCCAGACGAGTGTATTGTACAAACACATGAAGCAAAACCATCAATACCACCGCCACCACCAACACAATTAAATCTTTCGTAGTAAATACAATACTCGTTTGAATTCCCAAAGCTTTGAAAATATCAACTCGCGGCAACAAATCGGGAAAACTTTTCGGCGCAGCAGAATTAGAACCCATCACCGGAATAAAAGCTTTCAATCCTCCCCAAAACAGCCCCATATTTTGGAAAATAAAAGAAACTCCAATCGCTGAAATTAAAGGAGCTAAACGAGGAGCATTTCGCAAAGGTCGATAAGCGTACTTTTCCACAACAATATTGAGTCCAGCACAAAACACCGAACATACAATTAAAGCAACTAACATCACCGGTATAGCAATAGCCAAAGGTGCGCCATCTTGCATCCCAAAAGCCCCGAACACGGTTAGGGAAGCAAAAGCACCCAACATATACAAATCGCCGTGAGCAAAATTGATTAACTCAATAATGCCATAAACCATAGTGTAACCCAAAGCAATAATTGCAATCAGCGCGCCGTTGACCAGACCAACTAATAATTGTTGGATAAAAACTTCAGGATTGCTGACTATTTCTCCAACGATTTTTGGCAAATCAAATCCTGCGATCGGGCCTAACAACAAAACTATATAAGCTACACCTAGATATAAGAGAATACTTTTCCAGTTCTTCATGTTTTTGAGTAATTGGGAATTGGGAATTGGGAATTGGGAATTGGGAATTGGGAATTGGGAATTGGGAATTGGGAATCGGGCATCGGACATTGGAGGGAGAAGGAAAAAGGCATAATCTTTTATTATCCCTTCTTCCTTCTTCCTTCTTCCCGATATCCGTTACATATGACATCTTGCAGCAATATCAATAAGAGGATTTTTCGTGGGGTCGGGCGGGTTTATAGAACCTATTTGCAAGCTTTAAGGCTGTTGGCGAACCCGCCCCTACGGCTAATTGAGAATGGTGCAAGATCTCAGTTACATCCGTTACATCCGTTATAAAATCCGTTGCCGAACTTCCCTCTTCCTTCTAATTAATTATTCCGTCTTGAGCGCATTCACGAACTCCCACTTGCCACCTTTAACAACATTTCCTGACATTGTAGTCAAGCTCGTGTCGCCGTTGGTGTCAAAACTCCAAGTGCCGAGTACCCCGTTAAAGTCTTTAGTTGCCAAGACAGCTTCGCGGATAGCAGCGCGGTCATTTTTGCAAACTTTATTAATTGCGCCGATCGCAACTTTAGCAGCTTCATAGGCATAAGCTGCATAAGCTTCCGGTTCAGCATTATATTTTGCCTTGTAACTTTCGTACCACTTCGCGCCCGCACCAGTCAATTCTTGAGGAGGCAAGCCGCCAAAAGTAGCGTAAATTCCTTCGGCATCTTTGCCAGCCGCGTCAATTAAAGCTTGCTCTTTAATGCCATCGGGCCCCATGAACTTAACTGCATCAGCCGCCATCCCAACATTTCTCATGTCTTTAATTATTTGTCCGGCGTTGCTCTGAGTAGTGCCACCGAAGTAAATCATGTCGGGATTTAAAGCTTTGATCTTATTCATTAACGCCTTATAGTCGCTAGCTTTAATATCAATTCCCTCTCTTCCGAGGACTTGAATTCCCAACTTTTTAGAAGTTGCTTCAAAAACATCAGCGATGCCTTTGCCGTAGAGTTCTTGGTCGTCGAGAATGTAGACTTTTTGCACGCCCAAAGATTTCGCCCAGTTGCCAGCTACAGCCCCTTGAAGGTCGTCAGCGGGGACAACGCGGGTGAAATTGCGAGTGCCAGCGGGATAATAAACGTTGGGTTCTTTGGCTTCGCCTTTTCCTGGTTTAGTCAGTCCCGGATAAGTGTTGGCCGGACTGATCATGACGATGTTAGCTTGGTTGAGCACGGGAATGGAAAGTTTGGCGGCACCGGAGTTATAGTGACCGATGACGGCAACTACCGAAGCGTCAGCCACGGCTTTGTTGGAGTTCGAGGTTACTTGGGCCGGGTCCCATTTGCCGGCGGCGGCGGTAGCGTCATCGAAAACTTCGTATTGGATTTGGATTTTGCCGTCGCAAGCTTTCGAGTTGGTTTCGGCGAGGGCTTGTTGGATGCCGTTGACCATTGTTTGAGCTTGACCCAAGGCGCTGCCTGTCATGGGCAGCATGGAGACAATTTTGACAGTATTTGGGTCTCCGGGGCTGCTGACTGCGACGGGAGTGGCTGCGGGGCTGGTTCCGGGGCTGCCTCCGGGAGTTGTGGCGGTGGGTGCTTGAGGATTTTGACAGCTAGCGCACAGAGAGGCTATTCCGGCGGCAAAAAGTAATTTCCGCAATCCTCCGACGGCGAGATTCTGTGTTGAGTTGATTTTTGGGGATGTGGCACTTTTGCCCCCTGAGTTCTTGGAAAAGTTCATAGGTTGGTTTGTTTGTTGCTTGCGTCTTAGCATATTTTCACTGTGTAAGTCTGTAAGTCAAGAGTTAACACAAGTTTAAAAAATTTGTGTCAACTATCAAAAACAGGCCTAGAAAGGCAACATCAGGACTTAGGCCGCTCCTGTCTCAGGGGCGGCGGAGGCTGCCCGTACAATGCGTGAGTTCACGATTCCCTCGCGGTTAACTAGATCCGCGATCGCAGATTTCAGTAGATGTGTTGACATTGTGTATACAAAAAATCACAATATAAATATGCTAGGGCTACTAGCTCTAATTACTACTGTATCTAGCCACAGGTAACTGTTATGCACCCGCCAGCATCTGAAGAATCAGTCAGCCAGACCCGCGATGTCACAATCAACATTCGGGCTAAGCCGAATCAACGCGCTGTAATCGATCGCGCGGCCCAATTACAGGGAAAGAGCCGATCGGAGTTTATGCTTGAATCAGCTTACCAAAAAGCTCAAGATGTTCTTCTAGACCGCTGTTTTTTTGGGTTAGATGAACTTAAATTTAAGCAATTTTTGGCGCTGCTGGATGCACCGCCGACGCCAAATCAGAAGCTAAACGCATTACTAAAAACAAAATCTCCGTGGGATTAGATCGAGATTTAGACAAACTCTGCCCGCCTGAAAAACTGAACTCGTTACATCAAATTGAGACCTTTGATTCAGGCAACATTCAGTTAGATGAATGGCTCAAGCGCCGCGCTCTGAAAAATGAGTCAGAGGGCGCTTCACGGACTTATGTTTTGTGCGATCGCCAAGCAGTTATTGCGTACTATTGTCTTGCAAAGGGAGCAATAGCACAAACTACTGCAACGACTGAACTCCGGCGCAATATGCCCGATCCGATTCCTGTTATGGTGATTGGACGGCTTGCCTGCGATCGCAACTGGCAAGGCCTCGGCATCGGACGCGCTTTGCTGCGGGATGCAATTCTTCGCACTTTGCAAGCTGCTGAGATTGCAGGGATACGGGCAATTCTCGTACACGCTATCTCCGAAGATGCGAAGCAGTTTTATCAGAAGTGCGGGTTTACTGTTTCGCCGATCGATCCGATGACACTCATGGTGAAAGTTAGCGATGCCATTGCTTCACTTTAGCTCAGAGATTATTTGCTCTCGTTGGAGGTTGACTCGCGGATGATTGAGTTGCAATCAGATTTAGAATATGTAGTGAGCGATCGATTAAAAGTCTCTCTAGATGCGATCGCGCAATTTTGCCAGCGTTGGAACATTGTCGAGTTTGCCCTGTTTGGCTCGGTGCTGCGGGATGATTTTCGCCCTGATAGCGATGTGGATGTATTAGTTACTTACGAGCCATCCCACCGCCTCACGCTGTCTCATTTATTGAGTATGCAGGAAGAAATAGAGGATTTATTTCACCGTTCTGTAGATTTGGTGGAAAAAAAGCAGTTAAAAAATCCCTATCTGCGATCGAACATTTTGAAAACCTATCGAGTGATTTATGCAAGCGGGATATCATGCCCGGTCAAATTCCTCCGCTTAGGATCGCGAATTAAATAACTTACAATTTTAACCCACATTCCGCACCCCCAACTGGCACATACGCGGATTGAGGGGTAAAAGTGAATTATCCGAGATCGAGCGTGAGTAAAATACCCAAAATATCTATGCAACTAAGCATTATTCAGTTAGGAATTCCTAAAAATTGACATAAAGGCATGAATTAAATCTTCTTAACCCCTAAAATGTCAATAATCAGACCATTAATAACTCTTAATTGCCAGCAGAAATTTCCAGAGATGTAACAATTATACATCACTGATAAATCAACAATTAATTCAACTAAAATCAGCCTTACTAATCCAGTGATTAACTTGATGTCACAGCAAGAAATAATAAGACCGACAGGTAACTGGAAACAAATTTAAGATGGCTAATCGTTCGGATGTCAAATTAGAAACTTGTTGAATCCCTTGAATACAAACGGCATGAATCGATTGAAAAGTTTGGAATATCCAGCGCAAAGTAGGTCTATTTGTGACCTTGCCCAATTGATTCTTTACGGTTTTATTAGTGAGTTGCAAGTTTTGCCGGAGTAACCTTTGACCTAAAGTATAAACCAACAAACATAAACCCATTATCAAAGTTAAAGCCTCGATTCTTTCTGGGGACTTGAGGAATACGCTATCCGTAAAAAATAGGGGGTCTTTCAGGAATCCAAACCCTCTCTCTGCCGACTGCTGTTCCTTATATTTTACAATCATTTCATCAGGACTTAATTGCTCTGCATCCAGCACATTAGTAGCTAAGATAAATCTGCCACTAGCTTTGATTATGCGAGCTACTACACTAGCATCTATTTCTAGTTGTGCTTGAACTTTAAATATCAATCTAGAGGTAGATTTTTCGTGAGAATTAGTCAAATTAGTAGCTGGTTTTGCTGTCGCTTCTCGGATGGTAATTTGGGTTAAATTATGATATTTTAGTTGTGTGGATAAACGACTTGCTGCTGCGGAGGCATCCGCTGCACAAGCAAATTCAATATTGGATAACTCTCGCAACTTTTTCTGACCCTCAACTTCAGCTTTTTTGAGGGTTTTTTCTAATTTACGTTGGTCCGAATCACGACGTAAACTACTCTCTACTACCAACCATCTTTGTGTAATTCCACCATAATTACTTTGGTGTTCTGACCAACGATATCCCGTTACCTCACTTTCATGAAATTCTGATTCATTTAGTTGAGATACCAGTTGCTGCGCTTGTTTGAGGCTCCCAGGTACGCGAGTCAACCATTTTAAATTGGTTAACATTTCTAAATTTGGGGCGCTGTATAATGCACTATCTGCTACCATTAAACTGTCAAGGTTTAATTGTTGTTTAAATTCTTGACAAATTGAGGCGAAGACAGAATTATCTGATTCATTTCCTGAAGCTACTCGTAAAAATAGTGGCACATCTCCATCCCCACTACAAATTAGGTCTAAAATGAATTGTTTTAAGTCCGGGCGATGGTCGCGCGAGTAGCCGTAGGTAATCTGAATTGGTATTTGGGATGTTTGATGGTTGATTGATAAATTATCTAATTGATTGCTATCCATTTCTCTGGTAGAAAAAGCTACGGATGGTAATTCTTGTTCATATTTGCCATGTAGATGAAATGAACTTGAGTCGAGGTGGGATGTGTCGGTATTTATCTCGAATTTTTGAGCGGCTGACAGGGCAATGGTTGTGAATATGGAGCTGATTCCTGCCAAATATAGCTTGTCTAATACTCTGCCTAAACGGTCATCATTCAGATGTGATGCTTGAATTACTGAGCCAAGTAAATGTTCTATTGCTTTACCTTCAAAAAATTTAGAGAATAAGTATAATGGGGCGGAAACCATCCCTAATCCATTGATAATCATGGCTTTGACTACTAGGCCGGGACTGACTATTTCGCCCGGTTGTTCGCCTATTAATTCATTGATTTTTTGGACAATTCCTATTTCATCAATTAGACCGGCTATCAAGCCTAGATGATCTAGGTTTTCTACTTTCATCTCAGATGCTTTCTGCATGGGCTGCTGAATCCTGATTTGAGCGTTCATCGCGATCGCCAGTTTACACTATTTTTGGTGATGATTGGTTACGGAAGAGCGATCGCAATTAACGCATTTTCGCGGATGCGATCGGGTTACGGATATGTCATAAACTTGGTCTTTTACCGAGCGCTACCAAAATAATTGAGTATTTTTACTCGCTCTTGTCTCGGATGATTCACTTTTACCCCCTCAATTCGCGTATGTGCCAGTTGGGGGTGCGGAATGTGGGTTTTAATTGTTATTGTGGGATGGGCGTCCCGCCCGTCCAAAAAGGACGGGCGGGACGCCCATCCCACAAACTTGTGGAAGTTATTTAATTCTCATTCCTTAGCGCTTGAGGGCGATCGATCCGGTTTGTAGTGAAGACTTTAGTCCGCAGGATCGAAGGACTAAAGTTCTCACTACAAACTAATCTTAATCGATATCATTCAATCGGACATCAACTACGGTAGCTGACCTAATTTTTGAGTAAGAATCCCTACAGCCACTTCGTAATCCTTTCCGATGAGATAAGAAAAATGATAATAGCTGGCAAGATAGAAATCGCAACCAAACTTCTGGTAGCGATCGCAGATCGCCAGAAATCCATAACGGGCATCGCTGGGCTTTGTGAACCAATCACGATGGTAAGAGTCCTGAAGAAACAGGGTGAGTGTCTGTTGGTCAGCACTCGGAATCAATCGAATGGGATGGATGCTGGCATGGTGCGATCGTGGCACTGGCAGCAGCAGGTTATACTCTTCAACTGTGAGAAAATCTGCCAGACTATCTTCGGATCTCTCAAAGTAGGATTGCTCCGGTAACTTGAGAAAATGGTGCCACGCCATCCAAAATTCGTGTTTGCTATCAAATCCTGGATCGATATCTAATCGCCACTGTTGATCCTGACATAAATCATCGAGAACATCTTGGGGCAAATCCGTGAGTTTCATGAATCGTTTCCCTCCAATTCTTATAACCGCCTAGTTCGACTATTCTAATAGATATCTAGAGAAGCAAGAGATATTTCAAAAGAGCGATCGCCCGCAAATAAAACCTGGGCGCTCGCACTTCAGTTATTCCTAATTCTCTAGCTCCTTTAACGGTTCAAAAACCAACAGCGAATCGATCGCCTCAATTGCCTCCGACATTCGCACCTCGTGCGTTCCTGTGACAGTAATATACCGCTTTCCTTTATTCTGAAGAACCTCAACAAACTGCTGGTGCATAGTCATTCGTAAATGTTCGCTTTCTCGCGTTCCATCCTGAACAAACCCGAAATCTGGCTGAGTCAAAATATACAAATCGTAGCGGCGGCTGTCTGCAATTTGCTCGACCGTCGGGTGTTCGGAACCAACGTAACGTTTGTGCCAAATACAAGTAGCTAAAGGGTCTGTATCGCAAATAACGACTTTGTTAGCGCGAGTAGCAATATCGTCTTCTATAGCAGCTTGTTTCTTGGCAATTTCTACAAATTCATAGCTGTCCCAAATTTCAGGTTCGGGCGAATATTGCCTGCCTTCCCAGTAACACCTGCCGTATTCGGGAACCCAAGCAGTTTGATAGTGCTGTGCGAGCGATCGCGCCAGGGTAGTTGTGCCGCTCGATTCTACACCCAGCACGCAGACTCGTTTGGCAAAGTAGGCTTTGGCTGGGGGAGTCAGCATTTGCCAGTGTTCGGCTAGGTGCGATCGCAATTGCGTTCCAGAAATCGGGAATTTGAGCCGTTCGCGATCGACTGCACAGTGTTGAGCTCCCATCAGTTTTGCCCAAGGTTCGCCGTAATCTTCGCAAGTAAAAGCGATATCGGGTTTTCGCCCGGAAAGCACCTCAAGAGTCCTCTGAGCCCAAGGTTCGGGGGCTTCCGGCAAATCGTCGAGCACTTCGATAACTTCTGCGTCGGGATGCAAAAACCGAATCCAGTCGGCTCTAACGCTTCCTGCAACTGCTTGATTTGTCTTGTAACAGGCGAGAACGATTAAACGGTCAACCTTTTTTTTAGCTTCTCGAATTAAGTAGTCGTGTCCTTTGTGGAAGGGGTAAAATTTGCCTACAGTAACACCGAGTATCATAAAGATTGCTGCTGTTTTAACTTTTGTTCCGAGTAAATCCGCTGAAAATTTTGCAGTCCGTAAATTGCCATTAAGCAAAATATCGCGTACAAAATACTCGTCAGATATAGCCCGCGCGAGGCATACAAGGGAACGTAAATCGTGTCTGCAACAATCCACAAATACCAGCTTTCGAGATAGCGTTCCATCAGGTACAACTGGGCGATCGCGCTTAAGATGGTGGTCAGGGCGTCCCAAAATGGTGCTGCACCGCCCAAAGATACTAATACTGTTCGCAAGCCAAATACGCCAACTGTAACTAAGACTGCGGTGAGGATGAGCCTGCGTTGTGGAATGCGAGATACAGGTTTTTCTGTGCTGTTTTCGCCGCCCCGCAGCCAAATATAAATTGCTTGCAAGCTCGTGATTAAATAGAAGAATTGAATCGCAACTTCGCCGTAAAGTTTAACTTGATAAAACACCGCAGCGTAGGCGACAACTCCGATTAAGCCGATCCACCAGCCTAGGGGATTGTTTTTAGCAAGCAGCCAAACGCTCCAAGCAGAAGCGATCGCGGCTATCGCTTCGATTAAGTCGAGTTGGATAGGGACAAACCGCTGCACTGAAAGCAGGAGCACGAAGATGCTTGCTGCGAAGCCGATTAAGTTTGGCAGGTTCGCTTTTTTCATGGCAATCCCTATCCCGTCGGCTGGCTATATTGACTGCGAAATTAAATCCGAATCCTTTTTGTCTTTTGAGCGATCGACACTAAAATCTTCATAGTACGATCGCTCAGTATTCACATCCCACAAATCGTGCTTTTCGCCGAGAATATTTCTCACTGCCAGTATCCCCGTCAGCATGGAATGGTCTTGGTTGTTGTATCGGTGCATACCGTTTCGCCCGATCGTCTGCAAATTCTCAAATCCCTTCAAAAAACCTTCAAGTACCTGCAAGTGTCCTCGATATTCCCCATCATAAACTGGATAAGCTTTAAGTTGCCGTATGACAACTCCATCTTGCACCTCAGCAGTTGTTGCTAACCCCAAACCAACCAACTCGCGAGTTGCTAATTCGATAAGTTCCGCGTCCGACATTTCCCAAATCTCGTCGCCTACGCTACAGAAATATTCCATTCCTAAACAACTTTTGCTGGCATCGGGAACTAAAGCGGCGCTCCAATTCTTAAAGTTTTGAATTCGTCCAACTTTGACTTCGGGAGAGTGAATGTAAATCCAGTTGTCAGGAAACAAATCCTTGCGATCGACAATCAGCGCTACAATCAAAAAATCTCGATATTTGAGCGATCGCGCGGCGTGCAATACCTCTTCGGGGGGCTGCGGTTTCATTCGTGCTACCAGCGCCGATATCGGCATACTCGTAATGAAATTATCAGCAGAATATTGAACTAATTCTCCGTTTTGCTCCGCAGTAATACTTTTAATCTTATTACCTTCACGCTCAAAGCTAATCACTTTAGTATCGAGATAAACCTTGCCGTCTTTATTCTCCACAGCTTCCGCGAACTTTTCCCACATCATCCCCGGCCCCAAAGCCGGATAATCAAACTCTTTGATTAATGTTTTAGTGTCGTTGCTGCCAAACAAAGCATTAATAATTGCTGTCGTCAGCGACAATCCTTTAATCCGCTGCGCCGCCCAATCTGCTTGAATTTCCGAACAAGGAATGCCCCAAACTTTTTCAGTGTAAGTCTTAAAAAATGTTTTATACAAGCGTTCGCCAAAACGATTGATCACCCATTGTTCAAAAGTTTTTTCTTCCCGAAGTGGCCAAATTCTCACTTTCAGATAACTCAAAATAATCAGCGTACTCTCAATTATGCCCAAATTAAAGAGAGTATTGAAGGCACTGATCGGATAGTTGAAAAATTTACCTCGATAAAAAATTCGCGACAATCGCGGCACTTTAATAAACTCATTTCCCAGTACCTCTTGCCACAACTGCTGCACGGCTTCAACTTTAGTATAAAAGCGGTGGCCGCCAATGTCGAAACGATAGCCTTTGTAGGTTTCTGTGCGAGCTATTCCCCCAACTTTATCACCTTTTTCTAGTACAACAGGGATGATGCCTTGCTTGACTAGCTCGTAGGCAGCAGTCAAGCCCGCAGGGCCTGCACCGACGATCGCAACCGGATAATGTTTCACTCAGCCTACCTCCAGCTTTTTTATCCAAACTATACAGTTATTTATAACTTGTCACAGTGATAGATGCACCCGTGAATACCCTGAGAAACGATCGAGCGAGATGAGGTTTAAGCACAAGTTGCCTTGATTTATTGAGCGGATACCGGCAAACTAACTTTGCCAGTCACAGGCTTTTTTTGGTACAAGTAGCGACCCGTGCCGATCGCGAATGCCAGTCCGCTGTAAAAGTAGAAAAGCCAGTGCCACGGAATAGTTTTCAGGGCAAATAGGATACCGTGTTTACGGTAAAAAAATCGGTAAAGCGGTGCATTAATTGCTACCAGCGGTATTGCCAGCAAACCAGCCAGTAGCAGAAAGCTCACCGACCAGCAGGTTCCCAAAGTTGCCAGCAGGACTGCATAAGTTAAAATCACGCTGATGCGGTTTGAAACTTGCAAGTTGAGGTCGTTATTCAATTGGCGAGCGCGCCAAATCAGTTCTGTCCAAGGCAGTGCTCGGTAGAAAAAGTCAGCTTTCACCATCCCCATAGGTTTCCACCGCTTTAAATGCTTCACCTGCAATGTTTTGCACAGCCGAATGTTATAACCTGCTTGTTTCAAACGGTAGCCGAACTCAATATCTTCGATCGAAGCTTGGCGGTAACTTTCATTAAAGCCGCCCATCTGCAAAAAAATTTCCCGGCGAATCACTCCGCAAGCGCCCCAAAAAGTCGAAGCTTCTTCGTTACCTGTTTGGTGCACGTAGTGGTGCAGCAAGTTCCTGTACTGCGATAGAAAATCAGGATCTCCAGGATCATCGTCGTAAGAGCCAATGAAAGCAGCTAAGTAGGGATTATTTTTGAACACCGATATCGCATAGCCCACAGCTTCTGGACAAACAGCGACATCAGCATCCACAAAAAACAGAATATCTCCCTTTGCAGCTTGGGCACCCAAATTCCTTGCCCGCGCTGGGCCCCCGCATTCTGGAATCCTGATGACTTTGGCGCCGAATTCCTTGGCCAGACGCCAGGAACCGTCGCTTTCGCCATCTGCTACTACAATAATCTCGATCGGCCTGGGCACAGTTTGAGCCAGTTTTGACAAACAGGTGCGGAAGTAAGCGCCCCCGTTGTGGACTGGGATAATAACGGATACAGTGGGGTCGGCGGTAGAAATCATTACCTAAATTGTTTAAATTGCAGGGTCGAAAATTTGCTGGAATTTTATTGGTGCTACTTTACGAAGGGTAAAATCAGCTCTACTTTTTTATTTATAACTCGATTTCTGTTTGTCTTCAACTAGATTTTTTGCTGGTATTCTCGATTTGATTTTCCCCATTCTTAGCTCTATTTTACGCCATATCTTGCTGAGACTGACCTGATGCAGACAACAGCTTTACAAAATCTTTAAATATATCATTGTTTGTGTAAAGTTGGGAAAAAGCCCTAGCAGCATTTTGGTGTGGCTCTGTTGCAATGCACAAGACTTTGATTTTATAAGTAGGCACACCGTATAAAATCAAACATCGTTTATACGGATACCCGCGAACTGTCAAGACTGGCGCGGTACAATTTCTTGTACAGACCTCATCCGTGAGTGACTCCTGCACCAAGTCTCGATCGCGACTGCGGACTTAATGCACACTTTATGACTTTTGGCAATATATTTTAAATATAGGTCTTAAAATTTCCGACGCTGTACGATCGAGCTTTAGTAATTTGCTAACATACCCTTAGCTAGCTCCCTTTGAACCCAAACTTTTACATATACAAGTTTTTATATTACATGAACACCTCCCAAAACAATTTAAATCAGCCATTAGTTTCAGTCATCATACCAGCTTTCAACGCTGAAACTTTTATTGCTAGAACATTAGAGTCGGTCTTATCTCAAACTTATCAAAACATAGAAGTTTTAGTAGTTGACGACGGCTCTACAGATACAACTGCCGAAATCCTCCAATCTTTTGCTCAAAAAGATAGCCGAGTCAGCTTATTCCAACAGTCAAATGCCGGCGTCGCCGTCGCTCGCAACCTAGCAATAGAAAAATCCAAAGGCGAATATATTGCTCCCATTGATGCCGACGATATTTGGTATCCGCAAAACCTAGAAAAACAAGTCGAATGCTTAATTAAATCAGAACCATCCGTAGGAGTTGTCTATTCCTGGTAACTTGATATCAACGAAAAAGACTTATTCACAGGGAGGGGGATTTTACAACTCCACTATCGAAGGAGAAGTATACAAAGCTTTAGTTTATAAATATTTTATGGGTAATGCTAGCTCATCTCTGATCCGCCGCATTTGTTTCGAGAGAGTCGGCGGTTACAATTGCCAATTGAAAGCCGAAAACGCCCAAGGCTGCGAAGACTTGGAACTTTTTCTCCGCATCGCTGAGCATTATCAATTTAAAGTAGTGCCAGAATTTTTAGTTGGCTACCGACAGATTTCCAGCAGTATGTCTAGCAACTATGCAGCAATGGCAAAATCTCACTCTCTAATTATGGCAGATGTCCGGCAGCAACATCCCGAAATTCCTGCCAATATTTATCGCTGGTCTAACAGCAGTTTTTATATATACAATTTAGCCGTTAAAAGCAACCGTAACGGCAAGCATCCCAGTACATTATTCTGGCTATATCGAGTTTTTCCATAAGATTCATTGATGACTCTTTTACGCCAGAATTTGTATGTACTGTCAATAGAAAGTATATTAAAAATAATACTTCCACCGCCAACTGGATCAGGGTTAGAGTTAAAACAAGCATCAGAATCGAGTGAAAGGACGACACTTGCTAGGATTGAGACGCGAAGGAAAGTTCACTGAATTTTGCCGTCGAAGGTAGACGAAAGAATGCGATTCAATAGTTTAGGAAATCGAAAATCTACATAAACCCAACATTGAAAAACCCGGTTTTTTGAAGAAACCGGGTTTTTGAGGAAGCTAGAGGGCGTTTAATTCTGCCTGGTTGGTCTGTCAAGAACCAGGAAAAAGGGTTAAATAAAAGAATTTTAATTTTCCATTCTTCCTTCTTCCTTCTTCCGACTTCCATCGAACTGACATCCGTTACATCCGCCCTTGCGAATCCGTTGCCGAACTTCCTTCTTCCTTCTACTTAATCTCTCTAAGCGTGAGAAGCTGTAGCAGTTTGAGCTTTCGGCTGCTGACCGTCTGGCGAAAGGGATTCCCCTTCAATAAACGAGCGCAACATCCAAGCCATTTGTTCGTGCTGTTCCATCAAACCAGTCAAAAAGTCTGCGGTTCCGTCATCCTTAAACTCTTCACCGCACTGTTCGACGTGTTTGCGGAGATTGCGAATAATCAGTTCGTGGTCGTCAACTAAACGCGATACCATTTCCGTAGCCAAAGGCAAATCGCCGATATGTTCTTTAATCGAGCCATACTTCAGGAAACCCTCAGCAGTACCAATTGGATAGCCACCTAAAGTTCTCACCCGTTCGGCCATAGCATCGATATTTAGTGTTAACGCCTGATAGTGTTCTTCCCACAACTGGTGGAGCGATCGAAACTGCGGGCCCACTACATCCCAGTGATACTTTTTGGTTTTGATTAACAGCAGATAAGCATCTGCCAAGTCGTGATTCAATAGTTCGATAACGCCTGCACGCTGCTCGTCCGATAAGCCTATGTTTAACTTACGCATTGAAAATTTTTCCTTCAACTCTAACTTTACATTTATTAGAACAAATTACGCCAGCAACTTACATCAACCCAGAGGACGATCGAAGACGATCGCACTTTAGTAAAATATCTGCATTTTCGGTGAAATTAATCGCAATATAGATACCCTTAGATAGATGCCATGAAGCTTATTGTTCTGGAGTGCCTTTGGTTGGCAAACACAGCGATTGGGCAGCCGGTGAGTCCCCGCTCAATCCCGCTAGAGAAAAAGGCTGCACTATGATTGTTAGTAAAAATCAAGGAATTTATGTCCCAGTTAACCAACATCCCACACAATTAAGTGTGTGGGCTGCTTTAAATGACGGCATAGGGGACTGGGAATTAAATATAACCGTTTCTAACCCTTGACCCCATCTAGTAGACCGAATGAGAGAACCTGTTTGCTCGCTTCACGTTCAGGAACACTTGCTGCTGTGCCCACCACAGCACGCTTGCCGAAGGTATCAACGACAGTGTAGCGTTTTGGGCCCCCATGAAGGCTTTGTCAAACCCGACACTCTGATGAACCATCGTTATGGCAACTGTTTAAACCTGGTTCTTGGCGGATGGCGCCTCCAGGACAGATAAAAAAAGCAGTCCTCTGTGTTTGCGCGAAGGAGGAGATAGAGGGCGTTGCAGTTTGTCCTATCTGGGGAATACGCGGTAAAGTAGCAGTAGGAAAGATTTATCCATACTTTTACTAACTGTGGTACTTTCATTGTTAGCTGTAAACCATCATGCGGGAAATCTGCCAGAGCGTGGAAACCATATTTGAACTGCTGTTAGACGAACTTAAAAAGTCCACTCGCGCGTCTGAGCAGAACTGCCAAGATGTAGCAGGGCGACTCGCAGCAGAAGTCAACAGGATATGCACTGAAAGCCAGCGGATTCAAGCCTCTGGAGATATAGAAGGTTCAGCCCAGACCCTCGCTCAGCACCGCTTGCAACAATGCCTCCACTATTACAATTTAGGCTCCGGGCCCGGTAGAGTAGAATTGCACAGTACCCTCAGCGCGATCGTCTATCGCTACATCACCCCTCCGCAGGTGCAGTCTAGCTATCAGGCGCGAGTAGAACTGATCAAAGATTTTTTGCAAGGATTTTATCTCGAAGCTTTAAAGGCATTCCGGCGCGAAACCCAACTACCAGTCACCTACAGTCCCCGCACTCGCTTAGAACTAGCAGAGTACATGGCCTTTGTAGAGCGGTTCGGCAAGCGGCGCATTCCTTTACCTCGGAACCGCAGCCAGCAACTAATTATTTTACGGGCCCAAACCTTTTCGCAGCAGCAGCCCAAAGAAACCTCCGTAGATATGGAACAAGCCGCCGACGGAGGCGCTTCAGATTCCGACCAAACTTGGAACGACACCTCGGTGCACTCGGTGCGGGAAGCGATGGCCGGACAGGGTTCGGCGGCAATTCGTCCCCAAGGCGACGAGTCAGAATCTCTGCGGCAACACGTGATTGACGAATTAGTGACTTACTTGAAAGAGCGCAACCAACAAGACTGCGCCGATTACTTCGTGCTGCGCTTGCAAGACTTGCCGACTAATGAAATAGAGTCGCTTCTGGGCATAACTCCCCGCCAAAGAGACTATTTGCAGCAGCGCTTCAAGTACCATTTGCTCAGGTTCGCCATGTCGCACCGCTGGGAACTCGTTCACCAGTGGCTGGAAGCAGACTTAGACCGAAATTTGGGTTTGCTGCCTTCTCAGTGGCAGGCGTTTGGCGAGCAAATTGGTCCAGAGGGACAGCGTTTGCTAAAGTTGAAACAACAGGGTCTGTCAGAGTCAGCGATCGCCCAAACCCTGGGCAGCACGGTAGCCCAGGTACAGAAGCGGTGGTTTAAATTGCTGGAACTTGCGTGGGAATTGCGAAATCGTTCAGATTCCGGAGAAGGGGCATCTAGTGATGAATAACGAAACGAACAGGGATGCAGAGGCTTTCGATCGCCATTTTTTAGACTGGATATTGCAGGCGCCGATCGCGAATGCCTCTAGCGAAGATGAGGAAAACCTCAATCCATCCCCTCGCTCACAAGAGTGGGGCGATATAGAAGAGAATTCCGGGGTGGAATACTGGGAATGGGACGAACCAGACCCGCTGGACTATCAAGTGGGGGCGCACAGCAATGCACCCGCACAACCGCTGACAATTGGAGAAATACCGACCGTGCAAGACCGTTTTCAGACCTTGTTAAAAGAAAGGCTTAGAGCCGAAATTGAATCTAACCCGCCGCTGTTCCCCTGGGAAACAGAATTCAAAAGCTACGACCACGATTACCCAGACGAGGTAGCCCCGCAATGGGTTCCCCCCCTACACATCTGGACTCCCCAACTACAAAATATCAGGTGGGGCCGCCTGCCAATTCCGATCGCCCAAGGGGTTTTTGCTCAACTGCTAGAACCTTGTCAGGAACTGGTAATGTCGTCGCTGCGGCAAGGATCGAAGTTAGTTCGCGCTGTAGATGGCTTATTTCCGGGCCATTCTCACGAACTCAACGAGTTAGCTGGTTTAGTGCTCCGAGGTTCTTTACGGGGACTTCTAGATTTAGAAGATTTCCCGAATTACGAAGCAGCGAGTACCGATCAACAAATGGTGCTGTCGCTGTTGGCGGCCAAGGAAATCATTGAGTCTTTAACTTTGGATTGTCCTGTAAATCAGCCGCCGGTTTCGCGGGAGTGGCTGACTGGTTTGGGTTCACTGACTCTGGAGGCTCAATACCTCTCGAACCCCAACAGAGAACAGCCAATGCCGTGTTTAAGAGTTGAGTGCCAATTTCCGGGGGCAGGAAGTTTGGAACTCAAGGGAGGAGATGCCGAAGCAACTGCACATCGTCCGAATTCGGGGCATTTAAGTGTGGAGTTGTTTGACCCGCAACCTAACAAAACTTATGCCCTAGAAGTTCGATTCCAAAACTTCGAGACCCGACCTTTGATGTTTGCTATTCGTCCAATTTGGGCCGGACAAGATAGCAACTAGAAAGGTCTAATTAGAGTAAATAAGGTAGGTGTTTACTCTCTGGTTTGACCTCACACGAAAACAGATGCAATCCCTCGACTTCGGTCGTGGAAAGCCAAAAAAAGTAGATATTAGTTCAATCCCCCAGATTAATCTGAGGATTCAATCTAAAATCTAATGACAGGGAAATAAGATTTAGATATTAGGTAAAATCCAGATTAATCTGTGGATTCAATCTAAAATCTAAAATCTAAAATCTAAAATAGTTTGACAGGGAAATAAGATTTAGATATTAGGTAAAATCCAGCTTAATCTGTGGATTCAATCTAAAATCTAAAATCTAAAAGGGTTTGACAGGGAAATAAGATTTAGATATTAGGTAAAACCCAGATTTATCTGTGGATTCAATCTAAAATCTAAAATCTAAAATCTAAAATCGTTTGACAGGGAAATAAGATTTAGATATTAGGTAAAACCCAGATTTATCTGTGGATTGAATCTAAAATCTAAAATCTAAAATCTAAAATAGTTGGATGGGTGCACATGACAACTGATAACCTGCGAAATATACCTGTTTTGGGTAAGCTGTGGGAGCAGATTGAGGCCATGCCTCCGCCGGTGATTGAGGATTCTTTACTGCTGCGAATCCTAGTTCAGTTGTTGGTAATTGTGGGAATTGTGGCTACTGACGTTGCTGCTGAAGAAGCCCAGAACCTGTGGGCTGTGCCTGTTAGTATTGTGGGAGCAACTTGGAGTTGGTACCGCCGCCGCGATCGCAATGTAGCTGCTAAGTTCTGCATAGCTATTGGAATGCTGGTGGCCCTGTTCGCTTTTTTTAGCCGCTTGGTAGGAGAATTGAATGATACGCGGTTAGTTTTGGCGCAACTTTTAATCCAACTTCAAGTGCTGCACAGTTTCGATTTGCCCCGCCGCAAGGATTTGGGCTATTCGATGGTAATCGGGCTAATTTTGTTAGGGGTAGCAGCGACTCTCAGCCAAACCTTGACTTTTGGGCCGCTGTTGTTGGTGTTTTTGGCTTTAGCGCTTCCGACTTTGGTTTTGGATTATCGATCGCGCTTGGGATTTGTGAAGCCCGAAGCCATTGGCGAAAAAGCACAACGTAAAGGAAAAAATGAAAGCCTGTCGCTATTTGCTGCTACTTTATCCCCAAAGTATTTTGGTTGGCTGCTGCTGATAACTGTCGGGTTGGGGCTGACTATTTTTGCGTTTTTGCCACGCCTCCCTGGCTATCAGTTGCGGACTTTTCCGGTGAGTGCTCCTATTGAATATCAGGGGGAGTTTGACTCGCGCAGCATTCTGAATCCGGGGTATGTTAGAGGGGGAAATGAAAAAGGAACTGGCGGAGGAAGGGGGAGAAACCCAGACTCTGGGCCAGGAGAGGTAGACTCTACTTTTTATTACGGTTTCAACCAGCGCATTAATCAAAATTTGCGGGGGGAAATGAAACCCCAAGTGGTGATGCGTGTGCGATCGCAGGCTGCGGGTTTTTGGCGGGTATTAGGCTTTGACAAATACACCGGTCAGGGTTGGGAAATTTCTCGCAACGAGGATGCTTTTAAGTTGACTAGACCTCGCTGGTCTTATCAATTTTATCTCAATCCTTTTCCCAATGCGCCCCGCTTCCAAGAGGTGATTCAAAGTTATACTATTGTTGCTCCAATGCCGAATTTGATTCCGGCTTTAAACAAGCCGAGGGAGCTTTATTTTCCGAGTCCAGAGGTGGCGATTGATGCGGAGGGGGGTTTGCGAGCGCCTGCGGAATTGGGAGAGGGTGTGACTTATACGGTGATTTCTAATGTGCCTTTTCGCGATCGCTCTTTGTTGGGTAAAACTGGTACTAATTACCCGAAAAATATTCGCAACTTCTATTTGGATGTGCCGCCGGAGATTGCCCAGAAGGTGCGAGAAAAAACTGAAGAAATCTTGGCTGCAAGAACTAGAGTAGCTCAGTCGGACAGACCGATCGACTCTCCTTACGAAAAAGCTTTGTACTTAGCTCAATATTTAAAGCAAAACCCGAATTACAAAATAGAAAAAGCTTTGCCTTACTTAGAAGAAGGTGAAGATTTAGTCCAGGGTTTTCTGTTTGGCTACAAAAACACTCAGGAGGGCAAAAAAGTTACAGGTGGATATCCCGACCACTTTTCGACGGTATTGACAATTATGCTGAGGTCGATCGGGATTCCGGCGCGGCTGGTGGGCGGTTTCGATACGGGGGAATTCAACCCGTTTACTGGTTACTATGTTGTGAAAAATACCGACGCTTTTTTGATGACGGAGGTATATTTTCCCAATAATGGCTGGTTTGCTTTTAATCCGATTCCCGGTTATCCGCTGATTCCGGCTTCGGTGGAAGACAACCAGACTTTTAGTGCGATCGAATCGTTTTGGAAGTGGATCGCGGGTTGGCTACCGACTCCTCTCAGAAGCGGGCTGGATTCAGTTATAGGTTTTCTAATTGGCTGGATAACTTTGATTGTGGGCTGGTTTCTGGGACAGTTTGCTAAGGGCTGGGTGGGGTTATTTACTGGCTTGATTGCTGCGATCGCCTTTGGCTTTATTGGCTGGTTAATTTGGCAAGTGTGGCGCAAGTGGCGCCACCGCCGCTGGCTGGCGAAGTTGCCGCCGGTGGAGGGGGTTTATCAGGAAATGCTGAAGGATTTGGCGAGTAGGGGTTTTGCCAAGCAGAAAGCTCAAACGCCTTTGGAGTATGCTGAGGCAATGCGCGGGAATCATGCAACTGATGAAGCTGAGGTGATTGATGAAGTTTCACAAGCTTACGTGCGCTGGAAGTATGGCGGGGAATCGGGTAATTTGAACCAGTTGCGGCAGTTGGTGGAAAATTTGAGGCGATCGCACTTAAAGAAACTGAAAAAGTTAAGATAAAAATCGGCGATACAAATCGCTTGTACACAAATAGGAGTTACGGAGAAAAACCCAAGAAACCGGGTTTTTCCGGTTTCTACGGCTGCATGGCGTCTTCTGGGCAAAAACCCGGTTTCTGGCCACCCGCGCATCATCTGATTGCGATCGCAAAATTTCAGTCTTAATACAGCCTCACGCTTTCAATCATCGGTTTGATGAGCAACAATCAGGCGATCGATTTCTTGGTGGTGGCGATCGTAATAACGCCAAGCATTCTCTAGAACGCGCTCGGAGTGTGAATTTATGTTAAGGGGAGATGAACCCACATTCCGCACCCCAACTGTCACATGGGGTGCGGGTGGGCTGTAAATTCTGGTTCGATGGTAAGCGCGCCAGCCGAACGATACAGTATAAATGCTTAAAAATCGACCTGCCAGACACAATAATTCATTTATTTTGCTGGAGTATTAAACCTCGATCCTCAGCTAATTGGGACAGGCAACTTTCTTGATTTCTGTTGAGAACAAAAATACCATTGGAGCTGCCGTCAAGCTGACGAGTTCACCTACAGATGAATAGAGCAAATTTGTATGCTTAGGCTCGAAGCGATCGCGATGCCGAGAGCAAAAAAATACTCTTCAAAGTAAGTAACACTGCAAAATATCGTTGTTAATATCTGTTAATCTAGTAAATAATAACTGCGACAGGTATTTGGGAAAAATCTGAGAATCTCTAATCGCTCGTCAGTCAAATTGGAGATTTGTTTGACTGAGGATATCGTTAATAAATGAACTGCTTGAAAGCATTGAAATATCCACCGCAAGGTCGGTCGAGCGGTTAATTTGCCTAATTGATTTTTCAATTTCGCCTGTGACTGGACGAGGCGGGAGCGTAAATGTCTTTGTGCTAAGGTATAAACCAACAGGCATAAACCCATAATTAAAGCCAGGGATTCTATTCTCTCACTCGATTTGAGAAACACGCTATCTGTAAAGAATAAGGGGTCTTTCAGAAAACTAAATCCTCTTTCAGCCGATTGTTGTTGTTTGTATGTACTCAGCATTTTGTCGGGGTCTAATTCGTCGCTATCGAGTACATTTGTGGCTAAGATAAATCGTCCCGATTGTTGCATTTCTCTCGCTACTGCCTGGTGGTCGATTTCGATGTTAGCTTGCAGTTTATACCCTGGCTTGTCTGTTTTTTTCATACTGGTGAAGCTGGTGGCATGAATGTGAGTTAGTTTGTGGTACTTAAATTTACTAGAGAGTTGTATTGCTGCCTCGATCGCATCCGGTTCACACGCAAATTTTTGCAATGATAATTGCCTGAGCTTTTGTCGAGCTTCTTGCTCTAATTTTTGTATTTCTTTCTCAATTCGACGCAAATCCGCTTGACGGCGCACCGAGCTTTCTACTACTAACCATCTTTGTGGAATTCCCGCGTAATCGCTGTATTGTTGCGACCATCGATATCCTGGTATTTTACTCTCCACAAATTCTGCTTCAGTTAGCTGACTTATCAGGTTTTTGGCTTGTTTTATTCCTAATGGTACTCGGCTCAACCATTTTAAGTTTTTGATAATTTCTAAGTTTTTGGCTGTATATAAAGCGCTATCTGCGACAAAGAGTGAGTCGAGGTTCAGTTGCTGTTTGAATGAGGATAAAATTTGTCCGAATACTGCTGAATCTGTTTGATTACCATCGGCTGAAGAAGAAAAATAATGGTACGTCTCCATCTCCACTACAAATTAAATCTATAATGAATTGCTTTAAGTCTGGTCGGTGGTCGCGAGAGTATCCGTAAGTAATATGTATTGGTAATGGTGCTTCCTGATGATTCATGCTTGAAACCTGGTTAATGCTCGAATTTATTGGCAGAGCAAATAATGAGCCTGCGTCGCCAGCGGCATCATATTTGTATTCCCCATGCAGGTGGAATGAGCTAGAATCGAGATGTACTGTATTTAAGCCTACATCAAATTTAATTGCTGCTTCGAGGGCAATTGCTGTAAAACTTTGACTCAATCCCGTGACATATAGCTTGTCTAATACTCTACCTAAACGATCGTCATTTAAGTGTTCTGGTTTAATTCCTTTGCCGATTAAGTGTTCAGTTGGTTTGCCTTCAAAAAATTTTGAGAATAAATATAACGGTGCGGATACTAAACCTAATCCGTTGAGAATCATGGCTTTGACAGCGTGACCGGGACTTACTATTTCGCCTGGTTGACAACCTACTAGCTGATTGATTTTTTCTACTATTTGTATCCGATCGATTATCCCAGCAACTAAACCCAGGTGGTCTAGGTTTTGGACTGTTATTTCAGGATTTTTTTTCATCGAATTGAGACTGCCGATTGGGGCGAGAGTATGTCTTTTGTACTGGCGAGTGCTGCGCCAGTTATATTTTACTTTTTCCCCGATCGTTGGACTTTCGATCGCACGCCGGAAAGAGAACGGTCGGCAGTTAGCAAATTACTACTGGTATTTGATGGGGCTGGTATTTCGACTGACATTGTTTAAGCATTTGTACTTAAGCTTTTTGGTCGCCCTGAACACGACTCGCGAACCGCAGCCCACCCGCACCCCATGTGACAGTCGGGGTGCGGAATGTGGGATGAATGATTCGGTATTGGTATTCGTTGCGTTTCCGGCGAAGTTGTGTAGCATAAATGGGCGTAACATTCTCATCCATCAAATATTTAAGTGCCATTCTTCAAGCACCCTGGATCGCGGTTTGCCTTTCCCGTTCCGCTTTCAATTTTCGCAATCTTTCTGCTGCAGGATGGGGATTTGCTGCTTGCATTTTTCGCTGCTGATGCGACCACTCCAACCAATCTTGCAAATATCTACTTACTGATTCTTGATTTTGTAAATAATACAAAATAGTCGTATAAACTTCTGCTAAACTGAGAGAAGGATAGAGTTGCTGAATTTCTTCTGGGGTGCGTTCCCGATAAATATACTCATACAGTACCGTCTCAATCCCGATGCGATGTCCTTTAATACGAATATCATCCGGTGCTAAGAAATCAAAATACTCATTAAGTCCCATATCTAAACTTCCTGTTTTAGCCATCTACTATTCTACTCGTGATCGGGAATCCATTGATTCGCCCGATCGGCATCATCAGAAGTTACAAAATCACAGTCAAGGCTACGCAAATGCTCGAACATTGCGATCGCACAGAGTGTTTTGATCGACCGCCTTACTCGCAAGAGTCAGCGAAAGATGAGCTAAAAACGGGATTCTTGGTTGCATGAACCTCAAACCCTGGATTTATAAAGTATTAGATAGTATGCGGATAAAAGGACTTGAACCTTCACTCCTCTCGGAACCAGAACCTAAATCTGGCGCGTCTGCCAATTCCGCCATATCCGCATTTTGACATTTAAATACTATAGCACACAACAGAGCGATCGGTCAATCGATTTTAGATTTTAGATTTTAGATTTTAGATTGAAGAAGGCGACCCACTGATAAATCCGCAGGCTGATGACCAAATTGCTCGATCGCCCGATTTTAGATTTTAGATTTTAGATTTTAGATTTTAGATTGAAGAAGGCGACCCACTGATAAATCCGCAGGCTGATGACCAAATTGCTCGATCGCCCGATTTTAGATTTTAGATTTTAGATTTTAGATAAAATAAAGCGACCCAGTGATAAATCCGCAGGCTTATGACCACATAGCTCGATCGATCAACATCGAGAAACCCGGTCATTTTGGGACACCGGGTTCAATCATGAGTTATCGCCACAGCAATTTTCCGTATTTTTCACTCCTCGTCGCTTACTTTTGGCCCAGCGCCTTCCAGGTTGTGTCGTCCACCATGCCGTTAGCCATCAAGCCCTTATACTGCTGAAAGTTCTTGACAGCCGTAGCAGTGCGAGCGCCAAAAATGCCGTCGATCGGGCCCGGATCGTAACCCTGCATTTCCAAACGCACCTGTAGCGTTTTCACCTTGGAACCGACAGCGCCTTTATTCAGAAGAGTTGGAGGATTGCCGGGAACAGCAGCATTGCTCAGAATTGGAGGATTGCTCTGCACAGTTTCCGAAGCTGACGCTGGATCTGCTGCTAAAGCTGTCCAAGTTTCTTTGTCCACAATGCCATCTGCCCTCAAACCCTTAGACTGCTGAAAGGCACGAACCGCTGATGTAGTGCGAGAGCCATAGGAACCGTCGATCGTCCCCACCTTGAAACTGTGCACCTGCAACCGCTGCTGTATGGCTGCAACTTCTGGCCCGTCAGCACCCGCCGAGATAGTTTTTTCCTTTTTCACTGGCGCCTGCTCGCCCGCGTAAAAAGGCTTGTTAAACATATCTGCTTGGGACTTTCCCTCCGGCGATGCTGACGCACCCGGAGCGGCGGGAGCCGTAAAGTCTCGGCGGTACTCTTCCTGCACCAAGGGTTCGGAGTCGAAAGCAGCAGTTGCCTTTCGGGTTAAGCCGGGAGCGAGCAGAGCGATCAAGCTGAAAATCGTAACAGTAGTCACACGCATAAATTTCATCCGGTTAGTGAGGTTTGACAAGGTTTCCCTGTTTTCATGTTTCTAAATCTAATTGTATTACCCGGACAGCTTTCTGAGACATATAGCAGAAGCAAGAAGGAAGAATGACTTTCGACTTCGCGATCGGGTAACAAGAAGTCCGAGGGAAGGGGTAATAGACCGCATTGGTTTAGACCATTAAGAAAGTTCTAAGCGTCTGGCGCGGTTGCTATAGCAATCCTTGCAGGAGTCGTAATTTTTTTACCCCACCCCAACCCTCCCCGCGAGTTCGGGGAGGGAGTAAGAAATTCACAAATGATTTAGGGTTGCTATATCAGTCACCGTATCGTAATTAAGGCTCAAAACAAAAATCAAGTTGTCGCTTTGGAAGATTTGACGGGAATTAGGGAGCGCACAAACCAGCAGCCACGCTCGAAAAAAGAGCGGAGACGATTC
>NZ_JAUBOV010000160.1:0-5704 GCF_036700405.1 Microcoleus sp. T3_D1 | reverse complement strand
ACCTCTTTGAACACACCTTGATATTTTTTATTATATCATATTAGTTATTTGTGTAATTAATTTTGTTTGACTACTTAGTAGCAGCGCTGTATTTCCGTCCCGGAGTATTCCATCCGAACAGTTGAGTAAGCAGGGCTTGTAAATGTTCAGAACGGTACTCAGGCCACCAGATTAGTGCAATGTCTCGCATTTTTTCTGCGTCCTCTGGGCTGATAACTTCAGGTACTGATGCCACTGCCGGCTCTGACTCTGGTTTTAATGGGGGCTGAGCTTGCGGAGATTGAGTGAGTATGTTTACCATTTTCTCGCGCTCGCTTTGTGGCTGCTTTGAGAACCATTGCAAGAATTCTGTAAAAGGTGAGGAAATTGAGTTGCCAGAGTTGCCAGCGCTCTGTGTAAGGGTTTGTGGGTTGCCAACTGGGTTGCCAACTGGGTTGCCAATATTTTCTGGCAACTCACTTGGCAACCCAGTAACCCTTTCTGCGTCTACTGGCAACCCTGGCAACCCAGTTTTGCCAATTCTTGTGGAACTTTGTACAAAGCTAATTCCAAGCAGGTATTTTTGCCCTCTCCGTTCCATTTCGTCACGACCGTTATATCGGTGAACTTGTACTTTAGGGAAAATCTCGCTAAGCCTTGATGACAACTGGTTTACAGCCTTCACCGGAGCGTCATATTTATTGGAAAGTTCATTCCAAATCAGCTTCTCCTTGGTGCCGCTAGTCTCTCGCTCTAGAATCCCTGCATCCTCATACCAAGCTTGCAATTGCTCCCACAAATCTTTAACCCAGACGCGGCCGCCAGACTGAACCTCCAAACCAACCTCGCGGGCAAACTGCCACAAGTGCCGACTTTCCTCTTGAGCTTCTCGCATCGCTTCACGGGTTGCCTTGTAGTCAATGCCCTCTTTCAGTAGCAGTGGCAACCGCTCCAACATCTTGTTGAGCATCGCCGGCGCAATCCGCTCAAGGATAAAGTTCTCATCATCCTTAAAGCGCGGGTCAGCTTCTAATTCACCCTGAGACGGGTCAGCGTTACGCTTGTAGGTTTTCTTGAAACTCAGGATGCCGTAGCGGTCATCAATGGCGGCCGTCCCTCCAGTGATAGACGGTAGTTTGTTGCAGTTGGCAAAAAAGGTAGCAACAGGCTTGTATTCGTAGCTGTCCTTACCTTTGGGTTCAATATCAATCGGGTCGCCAGTAATGAACTGCTTAAGGCTCTGGATGTTGTCTAGGTCTACTTTTGAAGTGTTCTCAGAAGCCCAGTTGCAGACACCCCCTAGAACACCTGACAAATTGAACTTGCGGCCATTATCGTAGGACTTGAAATCCGACAGCGACTTGTTAGTCATTCCCCGCCCGAATACAGAGGCCAACACAGCTCGCAGCGCATCCTTGCCGTTAGACCCCTCGCCGTAGCACAGCAAACCTTTAACTCCCCGCCCCGTCAACTTCGATCGCACAAGCTTCAAGTTCAACCCAGCAGCAGCAGTTCTCAGGAATATCTCGCGCTGCGAGGGTTCCAGACACTCCAACAGGCGATCGCAATCCGTCGCGTCAATGTCGGGGTCATACGTGCAACCGACATAGGTATAGATATTTTTGGGGTCATGCGGCACAAGCGAGTGGGAGCCATCAGGATTGATTTTCAGCACCCCTTTAGTAGTGTTCAACCCATCAGGATTGATGGTATTGGGGTCTACTGCCACAGCCGAAAGGATGTAAGTGTAGACCTCTTTGAAACTGGCAGAGTTGGCACGGTTGCAGCGATATTTACCCCCCACGAATTCAGAGTAGGTGCTCAACCACTCAAGGATGCGTCGTTTCTCGGTAGCTTCCGATCGCAACTCGTAATGAGTCCCGGTGAACTCAAAAAGCTGTCCTGCTATTGAAACCCAGTGGCCGCCAGAATACAGCGCATCAACAGCTTTCTGGATATAGTTTTGCTCTGGAGTCGGTGCAGTGTCTGGGATGTAGTCACTTGACCTACTGTCATACTTCTGGCATACTACTTATTCTCGCGTGCGCGGGTGAGAAGTAAGAGAAATATTAGGGTTTGAAGCGTCAATTTTGCGATCGCCTTTTTTAAGCTGCTTCTCCCACTTCTCTAGGGTTAGCGCGCTCGCTACAGCCTCTTTGAAAGCGTCACCACCGTTAGCTTTGATGAAATCATCCATCCCTTTGAACTGGGTATCCCAAACGGTGATGTGTACCTCACACCCACACTCAACCAACAAGCGGCCAAACTTCAAAATAGCTGCACGACAAGATGGGTTGGCCGCATAGTCGGAGTCAAAGTCTACGTAGTGAACGGTTCCGGGTTCTGCCCACTCCTTCACAAAGTGCGCTAATTCCCCATCTTTGCCCCAGTTCCACACGCCTGTTAGAGCAATGGTTGCAAGTTCAATACTCAACCCAGCCCCAGCCTTCTTGGTTCCCTCTGTCCAGTGACGGGGAATCGATTTGTCAGCGTGAACCTTTGCCCAATAATCCTTATCTGGCATTGCTAGGAATATGGCGTCGGGTTCCATGCCGCTGCCTGTGAGGTATTTGCGCGGTTTGGAACCTTCTGGCTGATGTGGTTTGTCTGGCTTGCCTTGGCCGTACCAGTTGCCGGCCCGTTCACCAGTTTTCCAAAGGACACCGCGAGCCCACCAGCCCCCCGTTTTGATGGGTTCCTTTGGACGGATGCGCTCGTTGAGTTCTTTGACGGTCAGCGATTCGATGTTGAGAGAGGCGATCGCTTCTGATACGGCTGAGCCTTCAACCCACTCGGTCAGGTGCTTGCGGATGAAAGTATTAAATTTTGGGAATGCAGAATTTTCCCCAGTGGGGTATGATGTATTCACGAGTTTACGGCTCACCGCCTGGTGAGTGTGAATCCAAAAGCCGTTGCAAGCTAGGTTCCAATTAGAGAGCAGCGGTTTTTTGGTGTTTATAGTTTTTGAAAAATTCAAGGCATAGGAGGAACCGCCCCGCGAGTTAGATTGCGGGTGCGATTAAGCTGTCGTTGCGAGCACAGCCGCCTATTTCGGCATCAGGCAGTGGGATAAAGATTGGGAAGGATGGCGGCGCCCGATCGGTTGCTCGAACAGGTAATTCGATATCGGTGTCTACGAGCACCGATTCTTTAGCAAGCTCAAGTCGAGTCTGGGGAGTTTTCTCAGGCTTGTTGATGAAATACTTTATCTCTGCGAACATCTGGGCTCGGAAGGTACAACAAATATATTTCCAGAGTCTCATCCCTCTCGGATGCCATTCCCGGCTGCGCTCTCCAAACTCCATAAGGGATTCTCCGGCCCCTCCATTCCAGAAAGGCTTTAGACTGCGCTTGACTCGGTTGACAAAGGAAATACATTTTGCATCCATATCGAACATTTTAAGCGACAAGTCGCACTTGATATTTTCGGACAAATTTTGTCCCGGCAACGAACCGAAAACGTAAAAAAACGTACCGAGAACGTACCAAAACTCACTCGTCGGGTTTAAAGGTAAAAGCACTAGACGAGTGAGTCAGAACAAGGCTTTCAGCGCCGCCAAGTCAGAGGGACTCTTGTCCGAAATTTCGGACGGATTTTTCTGTACCCTGACCACCCAGAACTGCGTCCCACGGTCGAGGCTGTGGTTCCCCTGGTGTTGCCGGCACTGCTACCCCAAGCTGAGGCAATTGCAATTCGTTGAGGTAGTAAGCGTACTGATTGCCATCCCCTCGTTGTGGGTAGAATTTGCCGTTAGTTTTCCAGAAGAAATCTTTACCCCGCAGAACCGCCAGAACTAACTCTATTTCTGACTTAGTACCAGTCAATCTTAGGGCTGCTGTTGTTGGGATGTTTGGCTGTTTAGTCATCACTTTCCCCCTTCACAAACGGCATCAAAAACTCATACTCAGCCTTCGCGTCCCGGTAGGATTGACTACTGCCGGCTGACACTCCCCAAACTTCTTTAAGGATTTTATTCTTGCCAGTGATGCCCTTCGCGTGACATTGCAAAATCAGTTCGATTTGTTCTTGCTGCCTAGTGGATAAATTCACTACAGCGAGTTCGCCAGAATCGCCAGAAGTCTTATTCAGTAGCAGTTCTAGTGATTCTCTTATCGAATCGAGTTCTGCCTCTTGTTCGTCTGTTCGTTCGTTTGTTGCCAGGATTTGTTCTGCTTCCTGTTGTCTTTGTTTCTGAGAAATGTATACGCTGGTGCTGATTTCATCCACCACATCGGCAGTGATTGCCCGCTCTTTAATTGCCTCAATCTCCCCTTGTTCGGACAGTTTGCGAGCGATATTACCCGCCGATACTGCACAAGCAATCGCAGCACACAAACTAACACCTTGCAGCGCTTTGTGAGTGTCTAGCTTTTTGTCTAGTGCTGCTAGTGGAGTCAGCCAAAGAACTACAGAGGACGCGCTTAAAACGAACAGTTTTAGCTGCATAGAAATACCCCCAAACCAATCAGGAACATCGCTAAACCGCCAACTAGAACTGCCTGTAAATCAGCCACTGAAACCTTGAGTAGTTTACTCAGGGAGTAGTCAAGCAACCAGCTCAACCCCCAAGCAATCGCAATCGCTGCTAACAGGAATGAGACGGCTTTCATTGCCATTGGATGCAGACTCGCTATCCACCCCAAAAGGGAGAAAGCGACGCATCCGGCAACGAAGTAGTTAGCCAGATACATCGCTTTCATTTAGTTAGTCCCTCCCGTGAGTTTGGCTTTGATTTCATCAATCCGAGTGCGAGCGTCGCTATCAGCTTTATCAATCCCTAAACCCAGTCGCGCATAACCGGGACGCAAACTGTGCAAGTGCTTAGCCAGTCGAGTGTCTGAGCGCTTTTTACCCAGTTCATTATCAGCCACAACACCCTCATATTTGCGGTGATGACGGTGAACTTTAGCATCGGCTTCTTCAACTTTTGCCAGTGCTTCATAGGCACGTTTAGACTGTTTTGCGCCGTCTGTTTTCTCCTTAGCTAAATCCTTCATAGCGTCCGCTTCTTCCTTCGTGAAATAGCGCGGTGCTGGCACAACTGGAACACTACGGATGCTGGAAAAATTACCAGGATTTAGCGGTGTGATGACACTTGCGTCAGTGCTTGCCAAAACTTTTGACTTGTCAATAGCGTGTCCGCCGTCGTTGCTGGCAGTCAGTTTTCCAGCATCAGAATTGCCGCCAAAAAGGCGTAGTTGTAAGCTCATAATTTTGTCCCGATTTGAATGTTGATGCGAACTGGGAGAGGAAATAAATTCAAGGGGTTGATTTGTCGCCACATAGACATTGCCAGCACAAACATTCCCGTCGATGCGAGTACGAGTGCGATGAGTTGAGAGAGGTCAACCCAATCTAAAAAGCTGGTGGAATTCTGGCGGGTAAAACCATAAACAGGGAACGAACCGTCGTTAGTCCAATTAAGGGTGTCTACAGTGTCTACACCTTCTAAATCAAGCGGTTGAGATGTCGCGTCTACACTGTCTACATTTAAAGTGTCTACACTGTCTACATTCACTGTGTCAAGCGATTCACCGTCAACGAGGTACAGTTCTAGCAGCGCTTCCCACGTAGCAGTTTTAGAAAGCTTCCCAAACTGCTTGGCATCCTCATTGGTGAACCCACGGTCATAGGCGATCGCCCTAAGTTGGTCAATGCGACGGTAGCTGACGGTAGGTTTAGTCATGGCAAAACCCCGTCAACTCAATCATTAAGAGTTGCGAT
>NZ_JAUBOV010000203.1:0-1325 GCF_036700405.1 Microcoleus sp. T3_D1 | reverse complement strand
GGGCGATCGAATTTCTGCCCTTAAACAAATCCTTCGCAGTAACTCCAGATCGAACTAACACCCGCCCGAACCGCATTTCCTAGACCAACAGCACCGAACCCAGCACCAGCGTCACTACTATTATTTCCATGAACTCAAAATTTTGTTGCTTAACTAGATTTTAACACGCTCTGCGATCGACTTGAACCCCAATCAATAGTGGGAGAGAGGAAAAGTGGGGGAGAGAATTTGACGATTTTTGGGTTTGGTTCCTGAATTTCCAGCTACAATCGAATAAACAGGATTTATGCAAAATCAAAGCAGGCAAAACAACCCTTAATCCTAAAGACTTTGACCTGCATCGCTTGCTCCACATTAAGTTTTGCCAGATTTTTCTTGATGAGTCTGACTCAATGGTTGAGTTGGTAAAGCCAAGAAAGCAAAAAGAAGCGCTGGAAGTTTTTCCACGAAAAAAGGGGCCTTAATTATGAATTAGTATTAGGGATTAAATAACTACTTGGGTGAAAAACATCAGGAAATTATTGACGCTGCAACTTCCCCCCACAAAAGTCAACAACGAATCAAGGAGTAGAAAGTGCAATGTTGCACAATATTATTCGGCTTAGTAAAGTAGTTCCGTTGGGCTTCGGCTCCATTTTTTTCTTAATGATTAGCATCGGATTTGCCACTAAATTGAGTATGGATAAGTTAGCCGAAGCTATTGAGTGGCAAACGCACACTTATGTAGTAAAGACAAATTTGCAAGCCCTAGAAAAAACTTTATTGGATGCTGAAACAGGACAGCGAGGGTTTATCTTCGCTGGAAAGGAGGAATTTTTAGAACCTTACAAAAAGGGAAGCGTCGCTTTTTATAAAACAGTAAATGAGACAAAAGACTTAGTAAAAGATATCCCTGAACAAGTTAAAACTTTGGAGGAAGTTGAAAATTTGGGTCAGCAAAAACTCGATGAATTAGCGGAAACTATATCCCTAAAAAGGGCTGGTAAAGAACCAGAGCTAAGAGCCTTGGTGATTTCAGGTAAAGGCAAGATATTAATGGATGAAATTAGGGATAAGCTGGCAGAAATGCTTACGGTAGAAGATGCTTTACTGGTTCAACGAACAAAATTCGCAAAACAGTCGGAGCAATTAGCGACGACTGTTTCTATAGGAGGTACGGTTGTTGCTGTAGTATTGGGTTCATTTATTATATTATTTATTTTTGATAAAATTATCCGACCAATCAATCAGGTAGCAAATACGATCGCCAGTTCTTCCACAGAGATTGCGGCCACAGTAGAACAGCAGGAACGCACAGCTACACAGCAATCTAGCTCTGTAAATCA
>NZ_JAUBOV010000159.1:0-5721 GCF_036700405.1 Microcoleus sp. T3_D1 | reverse complement strand
AAAAGGGTTGCACGGATGGCGAATTCGAGTAGAATGCGCCGGGCTGACAGGGTGGTGGTTGATCTCTGTTGGTGGCTTCGGTCAGGTTGATCGGAAGCGGTTGAAAGAGGTGGTTGACAGCGGTTTTGAACGCTGTATGATTCGCCTCCCGCTGACGAGAGATGAGAGTTGATCGAAAGCGCAAGCGGTTGAGAGGAAACGAAAAATTCTTCAAAAACAGCTTGACAGGTAACAAGGCTGCTGTAGAATGCGCGGCCTCGGTTGAGACGAAAGGCTTGATCGAAACGCTCTTTAACAACTGAATCAAGCAATTCGTGTGGGTGCTTGTGAATGTAAGACTGATGGTCAGATAGATTATCAGCATCACAAAGCAACACTCGTTTATTCGAGAGTTACTCTTTACTTGTAAAGAGATTTGCGATTGCTGAGCCAAGTTTAGGGTTTTCTCAAAACCCAAGCAGTATTGAACTGAAGAGTTTGATCATGGCTCAGATTGAACGCTGGCGGCAGGCCTAACACATGCAAGTCGAGCGGATGAAGAGAGCTTGCTCTCTGATTCAGCGGCGGACGGGTGAGTAATGCCTAGGAATCTGCCTGGTAGTGGGGGACAACGTTTCGAAAGGAACGCTAATACCGCATACGTCCTACGGGAGAAAGCAGGGGACCTTCGGGCCTTGCGCTATCAGATGAGCCTAGGTCGGATTAGCTAGTTGGTGAGGTAAAGGCTCACCAAGGCGACGATCCGTAACTGGTCTGAGAGGATGATCAGTCACACTGGAACTGAGACACGGTCCAGACTCCTACGGGAGGCAGCAGTGGGGAATATTGGACAATGGGCGAAAGCCTGATCCAGCCATGCCGCGTGTGTGAAGAAGGTCTTCGGATTGTAAAGCACTTTAAGTTGGGAGGAAGGGCAGTAAGCTAATACCTTGCTGTTTTGACGTTACCGACAGAATAAGCACCGGCTAACTTCGTGCCAGCAGCCGCGGTAATACGAAGGGTGCAAGCGTTAATCGGAATTACTGGGCGTAAAGCGCGCGTAGGTGGTTCGTTAAGTTGGATGTGAAAGCCCCGGGCTCAACCTGGGAACTGCATCCAAAACTGGCGAGCTAGAGTATGGCAGAGGGTGGTGGAATTTCCTGTGTAGCGGTGAAATGCGTAGATATAGGAAGGAACACCAGTGGCGAAGGCGACCACCTGGGCTAATACTGACACTGAGGTGCGAAAGCGTGGGGAGCAAACAGGATTAGATACCCTGGTAGTCCACGCCGTAAACGATGTCGACTAGCCGTTGGGATCCTTGAGATCTTAGTGGCGCAGCTAACGCATTAAGTCGACCGCCTGGGGAGTACGGCCGCAAGGTTAAAACTCAAATGAATTGACGGGGGCCCGCACAAGCGGTGGAGCATGTGGTTTAATTCGAAGCAACGCGAAGAACCTTACCAGGCCTTGACATGCAGAGAACTTTCCAGAGATGGATTGGTGCCTTCGGGAACTCTGACACAGGTGCTGCATGGCTGTCGTCAGCTCGTGTCGTGAGATGTTGGGTTAAGTCCCGTAACGAGCGCAACCCTTGTCCTTAGTTACCAGCACGTTAAGGTGGGCACTCTAAGGAGACTGCCGGTGACAAACCGGAGGAAGGTGGGGATGACGTCAAGTCATCATGGCCCTTACGGCCTGGGCTACACACGTGCTACAATGGTCGGTACAAAGGGTTGCCAAGCCGCGAGGTGGAGCTAATCCCATAAAACCGATCGTAGTCCGGATCGCAGTCTGCAACTCGACTGCGTGAAGTCGGAATCGCTAGTAATCGTGAATCAGAATGTCACGGTGAATACGTTCCCGGGCCTTGTACACACCGCCCGTCACACCATGGGAGTGGGTTGCTCCAGAAGTAGCTAGTCTAACCTTCGGGGGGACGGTTACCACGGAGTGATTCATGACTGGGGTGAAGTCGTAACAAGGTAGCCGTAGGGGAACCTGCGGCTGGATCACCTCCTTAATCGAAGACTTCAGCTTCTTCATAAGCTCCCACACGAATTGCTTGATTCACTAGCGAAAAGCGATTGGGTTTCGACCCGAGAGAGACGATTGGGTCTGTAGCTCAGTTGGTTAGAGCGCACCCCTGATAAGGGTGAGGTCGGCAGTTCGAATCTGCCCAGACCCACCAATTGTCATGGGATGTGGCCGATCTGTAGATGGGGCCATAGCTCAGCTGGGAGAGCGCCTGCTTTGCACGCAGGAGGTCAGGAGTTCGATCCTCCTTGGCTCCACCATTAACTCGACAATCGCTGAAAGCTCAGAAATGAGTGCTGCTTGCGCATCTGATGGTGTGTGAGGGTATTGATTTCTGGTCTTTGCGCCAGAACTGTTCTTTAAAAATTTGGGTATGTGATAGAAGTAGATTTGAGTGATCACTTTCACTGGTGGTTATTCAAGTCAAGGTAAAATTTGCGTGTTCTCTATGCAAATTTTCGGCGAATGTCGTCTTCACGTTATAGACAGTAACCAGATTGCTTGGGGTTATATGGTCAAGTGAAGAAGCGCATACGGTGGATGCCTTGGCAGTCAGAGGCGATGAAAGACGTGGTAGCCTGCGAAAAGCTTCGGGGAGTCGGCAAACAGACTTTGATCCGGAGATGTCTGAATGGGGGAACCCAGCCATCATAAGATGGTTATCACACACTGAATACATAGGTGTGTGAGGCGAACCAGGGGAACTGAAACATCTAAGTACCCTGAGGAAAAGAAATCAACCGAGATTCCCTTAGTAGTGGCGAGCGAACGGGGATTAGCCCTTAAGCTTCTTTGATTTTAGCGGAACGCTCTGGAAAGTGCGGCCATAGTGGGTGATAGCCCTGTACGCGAAAGGATCTTAGAAGTGAAATCGAGTAGGACGGAGCACGAGAAACTTTGTCTGAATATGGGGGGACCATCCTCCAAGGCTAAATACTACTGACTGACCGATAGTGAACCAGTACCGTGAGGGAAAGGCGAAAAGAACCCCGGAGAGGGGAGTGAAATAGAACCTGAAACCGTATGCGTACAAGCAGTGGGAGCCTACTTTGTTAGGTGACTGCGTACCTTTTGTATAATGGGTCAGCGACTTATTTTCAGTGGCGAGCTTAACCGAATAGGGGAGGCGTAGCGAAAGCGAGTCTTAATAGGGCGTCTAGTCGCTGGGAATAGACCCGAAACCGGGCGATCTATCCATGGGCAGGTTGAAGGTTAGGTAACACTGACTGGAGGACCGAACCGACTACCGTTGAAAAGTTAGCGGATGACCTGTGGATCGGAGTGAAAGGCTAATCAAGCTCGGAGATAGCTGGTTCTCCTCGAAAGCTATTTAGGTAGCGCCTCGTGTATCACTGCTGGGGGTAGAGCACTGTTTCGGCTAGGGGGTCATCCCGACTTACCAAACCGATGCAAACTCCGAATACCAGCAAGTGTCAGCACGGGAGACACACGGCGGGTGCTAACGTCCGTCGTGAAAAGGGAAACAACCCAGACCGTCAGCTAAGGTCCCAAAATCCTGGTTAAGTGGGAAACGATGTGGGAAGGCTTAGACAGCTAGGAGGTTGGCTTAGAAGCAGCCACCCTTTAAAGAAAGCGTAATAGCTCACTAGTCGAGTCGGCCTGCGCGGAAGATGTAACGGGGCTCAAACCAGGTACCGAAGCTACGGGTTCAACGCAAGTTGAGCGGTAGAGGAGCGTTCTGTAAGCCTGTGAAGGTCAGTTGAGAAGCTGGCTGGAGGTATCAGAAGTGCGAATGCTGACATGAGTAACGACAATGCGAGTGAAAAACTCGCACGCCGAAAGACCAAGGGTTCCTGCGCAACGTTAATCGACGCAGGGTGAGTCGGTCCCTAAGGCGAGGCTGAAGAGCGTAGTCGATGGGAAACGGGTTAATATTCCCGTACTTCTAGTTACTGCGATGGGGGGACGGAGAAGGCTAGGCCAGCAAGGCGTTGGTTGTCCTTGTTTAAGGTGGTAGGCAGAGATCTTAGGTAAATCCGGGATCTTAATGCCGAGAGCTGATGACGAGCTTTCTTTTAGAAAGCGAAGTGGTTGATGCCATGCTTCCAGGAAAAGCCTCTAAGCTTCAGGTAACTAGGAACCGTACCCCAAACCGACACAGGTGGTTGGGTAGAGAATACCAAGGCGCTTGAGAGAACTCGGGTGAAGGAACTAGGCAAAATGGCACCGTAACTTCGGGAGAAGGTGCGCCGGTGAGGGTGAAGTATTTACTACGTAAGCCCATGCCGGTCGAAGATACCAGGCCGCTGCGACTGTTTATTAAAAACACAGCACTCTGCAAACACGAAAGTGGACGTATAGGGTGTGACGCCTGCCCGGTGCCGGAAGGTTAATTGATGGGGTTAGCGCAAGCGAAGCTCTTGATCGAAGCCCCGGTAAACGGCGGCCGTAACTATAACGGTCCTAAGGTAGCGAAATTCCTTGTCGGGTAAGTTCCGACCTGCACGAATGGCGTAACGATGGCGGCGCTGTCTCCACCCGAGACTCAGTGAAATTGAAATCGCTGTGAAGATGCAGTGTATCCGCGGCTAGACGGAAAGACCCCGTGAACCTTTACTATAGCTTTGCACTGGACTTTGAATTTGCTTGTGTAGGATAGGTGGGAGGCTTTGAAGCGTGGACGCCAGTTCGCGTGGAGCCATCCTTGAAATACCACCCTGGCAACTTTGAGGTTCTAACTCTGGTCCGTTATCCGGATCGAGGACAGTGTATGGTGGGTAGTTTGACTGGGGCGGTCTCCTCCTAAAGAGTAACGGAGGAGTACGAAGGTGCGCTCAGACCGGTCGGAAATCGGTCGTAGAGTATAAAGGCAAAAGCGCGCTTGACTGCGAGACAGACACGTCGAGCAGGTACGAAAGTAGGTCTTAGTGATCCGGTGGTTCTGTATGGAAGGGCCATCGCTCAACGGATAAAAGGTACTCCGGGGATAACAGGCTGATACCGCCCAAGAGTTCATATCGACGGCGGTGTTTGGCACCTCGATGTCGGCTCATCACATCCTGGGGCTGAAGCCGGTCCCAAGGGTATGGCTGTTCGCCATTTAAAGTGGTACGCGAGCTGGGTTTAGAACGTCGTGAGACAGTTCGGTCCCTATCTGCCGTGGACGTTTGAGATTTGAGAGGGGCTGCTCCTAGTACGAGAGGACCGGAGTGGACGAACCTCTGGTGTTCCGGTTGTCACGCCAGTGGCATTGCCGGGTAGCTACGTTCGGAAGAGATAACCGCTGAAAGCATCTAAGCGGGAAACTTGCCTCAAGATGAGATCTCACTGGAGCCTTGAGCTCCCTGAAGGGCCGTCGAAGACTACGACGTTGATAGGTTGGGTGTGTAAGCGCTGTGAGGCGTTGAGCTAACCAATACTAATTGCCCGTGAGGCTTGACCATATAACACCCAAACAATTTGGCTGTTAGACGGTAAGTCGACAGTAAAACCGAAAATCTGCACGAACACGCAATACCTTGATCACATACCCAATTGGCTGCAGCGGCTAAACCCCGAGGCAGCAACTGAATTGCTTGACGACCATAGAGCGTTGGAACCACCTGATCCCATCCCGAACTCAGTAGTGAAACGACGCATCGCCGATGGTAGTGTGGGGTTTCCCCATGTGAGAGTAGGTCATCGTCAAGCTCCTTTCCCAAACCCCCGACCCGCGCAAGCAGGTCGGGGGTTTGCTTTTGCGCT
>NZ_JAUBOV010000158.1:0-5755 GCF_036700405.1 Microcoleus sp. T3_D1 | reverse complement strand
TGGTTGCGGGAGTTGGATTTGAACCAACGACCTTCAGGTTATGAGCCTGACGAGCTACCGGGCTGCTCCATCCCGCGATAATACCGTTTTGGCGTTCCTTGCGCGAGCGCTTCGGGCGGCCGGTTGGCCTTGCGGTCGCTGTGCGACCGTTTGGCCTGCTCCACGACCGTGGTGAGGTCTTGGAGAGGGTCTTCAGCACCCGAAGGCACCATAGACGTCAAAAGGGCTGCCCTTGCGGGTCAGCCCTGTTGACTTTGTGAATGGGTTATACCCGCTTCCACTGGCTTCAATGCCTGGCGACGACCTACTCTTCCAACGCTTGAGCGTTAGTACCATCGGCGCTGTCTGGTTTCACGGCCGAGTTCGAAAAGGGATCGGGTGGGTCACAGACGCTATGGCCACCAAGCAATGGGGCCAGTGGATGCGGGTTTTCAAATCGATGCACACTCACGGGTTGTGAGTGGTAAAGGGCGTATCTGGCTGGAGAACTTCTCCACCAACGCGCTCTGCGGGTGCAGGGCTGGCGTTGATAGTGCGAACTCTCAAGCGCGATATGAACTATTAGGACCGGTTAGCTGCATGCATTACTGCACTTCCACACCCGGCCTATCAACGTGATGGTCTATCACGGTTCAAAGATACCTAATCTCAAGGGAGGCTTCCCGCTTAGATGCTTTCAGCGGTTATCCCGTCCATACATAGCTACCCTGCGGCACTCTTGGCAGAATGACAGGTACACCAGAGGTATGTTCACCCCGGTCCTCTCGTACTAGGGGCAACTCCTTTCAAGTATCGACGCCCACGGCAGATAGGGACCAAACTGTCTCGCGACGTTCTGAACCCAGCTCACGTACCACTTTAATTGGCGAACAGCCAAACCCTTGGGACCTGCTCCAGCCCCAGGATGTGATGAGCCGACATCGAGGTGCCAAACGATTCCGTCGATATGAGCTCTTGGGAATCATCAGCCTGTTATCCCCGGCGTACCTTTTATCCGTTGAGCGATGGCCCTTCCACGAGGGACCACCGGATCACTATGACCGACTTTCGTCTCTGCTCGACTCGTCAGTCTCGCAGTCAGGCAGGCTTATGCCATTGCACTCTAACAGACGGTTTCCAACCGTCCTGAGCCTACCATCGCGCGCCTCCGTTACTCTTTAGGAGGCGACCGCCCCAGTCAAACTACCCGCCACAGAGGGTCCCTACACCGGATAACGGTGCGAGGTTAGATATCAGAAAACAGCAGGGTGGTATTTCACCTATGGCTCCATGTCAGCTGGCGCCGACACTTCAAAGCCTCCCACCTATGCTACACAACTCTTTCCTAATACCACTCTGAAGCTGCAGTAAAGGTGCACGGGGTCTTTCCGTCTAACCGCGGGTACTCCGCATCTTCACGGAGAATTCAATTTCGCTGAGCATATCCTGGAGACAGTGGGGAAGTCGTTACGCCATTCGTGCAGGTCGGAACTTACCCGACAAGGAATTTCGCTACCTTAGGACCGTTATAGTTACGGCCGCCGTTTACTGGGGCTTCAATTCGGAGCTTGCACTCCTCCTCTTAACCTTCCAGCACCGGGCAGGCGTCAGACCCTATACGTCGTCTTGAAGCCGACTTAGCAGAGTCCTGTGTTTTTGATAAACAGTCGCTACCCCCTGGCCTGTGCCCCCCACCAAAAGTTGCCTTAAGATGGGGCCTCCTTCTTCCGAAGGTACGGAGGCAATTTGCCGAGTTCCTTCAGGATACTTCTCTCAAGCGCCTTGGTATACTCTACCTGACCACCTGTGTCGGTTTCGGGTACGGTCTATACGGTGGGGCTATTTCCTGGAACCTCTTCACTGCCCTCCCAATCCAATAAGGGAAAACAATTTACGAGATCCGTCACACACCACCAGGCCCACGAATATTAACGTGGTTCCCATCGACTACCCCCTTCGGGCTCGTCTTAGGGGCCGGCTCACCCTACGCTGATTAGCATTGCGTAGGAACCCTTGGTCTTTCGGCGACAGGGTATCTCACCCTGTTAGTCGCTACTCATGTCAGCATTCGCACTTCCGATACGTCCAGAGTCGGTTACCCTCCTCCTTCACTCGCTTACGGAACGCTCCGCTACCGCTGCAGTAAACTGCAACCCTAAGCTTCGGTGCATATCTTTAGCCCCGTTACATCTTCGCCGCAGGAACCCTTATTTAGACCAGTGAGCTGTTACGCTTTCTTTAAAGGATGGCTGCTTCTAAGCCAACCTCCTGGTTGTTTTGGGATTCCCACATGCTTTCCCACTTAGATATGACTTGGGGACCTTAGCTGTAGGTTAGGGCTGTTTCCCTTTTGACGACGGACCTTAGCACCCGCCGTCTGTCTGCCAGACAAGACTCGATGGTATTCGGAGTTTGGTTAGGTTTGGTACCGCTCGCGCAGCCCTAGCCCATCCAGTGCTCTACCCCCATCGGCATACATCTGACGCTCTACCTCAATAGATTTCGCGGAGAACCAGCTATTTCCCGGCTTGATTGGCCTTTCACCCCTAAACACAAGTCATCCGATAATTTTTCAACATTAAACGGTTCGGTCCTCCAGTGCGTGTTACCGCACCTTCAACCTGCTCATGCCTAGATCGCCGGGTTTCGGGTCTAATCCAACATACTCAGTCGCCCTATTCAGACTCGCTTTCGCTTCGCCTACACCTAACGGCTTAAGCTCGCATGCTAGATTAAGTCACTGACCCATTATGCAAGAGGTACGCTGTCACCCCCTAAAGAGGCTCCAACTGCTTGTAAGCATCCGGTTTCAGGTACTGTTTCACTCCCCTAATCGGGGTGCTTTTCACCTTTCCCTCACGGTACTGTGTTCGCTATCGGTCATGTACGAGTATTTAGGCTTAGAGGGTGGTCCCCCTATGTTCAGACAGGATTTCACGTGTCCCGCCCTACTCAAGTCCTTCATCATCACTTTCGCATACGGGACTGTCACCCGCTATGGTCACACTTTCCAGAGTGTTCTGCTAGTTGAAATGAAGGCACTGGCCTGGTCCCGGTTCGCTCGCCACTACTACGGGAATCTCTGTTGATGTCTTTTCCTCCGGGTACTGAGATGTTTCAGTTCCCCGGGTTCGCTTCACCAAGCCTATTTTATTCAGCTCGGTGATACCTTATCCACCTCGCCCAGGCAGCCCGAAAGCCAACTGGAAGAAATGGTGAAGGTGGGTTTCCCCATTCGGAAATCGCCGGATCAAAGTTTGCTCACAACTCCCCGACGCTTATCGCAGCGTGCCACGTCCTTCATCGCCTGTACATGCCAAGGCATCCACCAAATGCTCTTACCTCACGCTTGAGAATCCACACCATCAACGTCAGGCCTGCATAAAACCTGAGCGCTTGAAGACGGTGGGAGAAATTATCTCAGCCAGATAATCAATTTGATTGATTTGTGATGCACGATCGCCGGCACAGACCAAAGTCTGCCCGTTACAATCCATGCGCCACGGCATCGATTTAAAAACCCATTCACAATGTCAAAGATCGGCAAATCCCATGCAAAACATGGCGACCGCCTCACCCTGCCTCCAATCGCTTGGGGCGGGGATCAGTTTTCGTTTCATCTATCGGATTGTGCGCGCTGACCAAAGCCGCGCCGCACCATGTGTACCTGGTGGAGCCTATCGGGATCGAACCGATGACCCCCTGCTTGCAAAGCAGGTGCTCTCCCAGCTGAGCTAAGGCCCCTTAAGGTAATGGTGGGCCTGAGTGGATTCGAACCACTGACCTCACCCTTATCAGGGGTGCGCTCTAACCAACTGAGCTACAGGCCCACACCACCGCATCCGGCCGCCATTCCCGAAGGAACAGGCTGCCGCAAACGGGCGCGAGCCGGCTCAGGCACACAACTCACAACACTTCTGTGCTGCAAGCTGCATCCGATTGATGAAAGGACATGAGGACGACGGCAATGTTCTTTGGAAGCCACGAAGCTCTTCCCAGGACAAGCCCAGGCGCTTTCGTGAATATCCTTAGAAAGGAGGTGATCCAGCCGCAGGTTCCCCTACGGCTACCTTGTTACGACTTCACCCCAGTCGCTGAACCCACCGTGGTCAGCTGCCTCCTTGCGGTTAGCGCACTGCCTTCGGGTGAATCCAACTCCCATGGTGTGACGGGCGGTGTGTACAAGGCCTGGGAACGTATTCACCGCGGCATGCTGATCCGCGATTACTAGCGATTCCGCCTTCATGCCCTCGAGTTGCAGAGGACAATCCGAACTGAGACATCTTTTGGAGATTAGCGCATCCTTGCGGAATAGCTGCCCACTGTAGATGCCATTGTAGCACGTGTGTAGCCCAGCCTGTAAGGGCCATGAGGACTTGACGTCATCCCCACCTTCCTCCGGCTTATCACCGGCAGTTTCCTTAAAGTGCCCAACTTAATGATGGCAACTAAGGACGAGGGTTGCGCTCGTTGCGGGACTTAACCCAACATCTCACGACACGAGCTGACGACAGCCATGCAGCACCTGTCACTAGGTCCCCGAAGGGAAGAAATCTGTCTCCAGAAGTCGTCCTAGGATGTCAAAGGCTGGTAAGGTTCTGCGCGTTGCTTCGAATTAAACCACATGCTCCACCGCTTGTGCAGGCCCCCGTCAATTCCTTTGAGTTTTAATCTTGCGACCGTACTCCCCAGGCGGATAACTTAATGCGTTAGCTGCGCCACCCAGATTCCATGAACCCGGACAGCTAGTTATCATCGTTTACGGCGTGGACTACCAGGGTATCTAATCCTGTTTGCTCCCCACGCTTTCGCACCTCAGCGTCAATACTTGTCCAGCGAGTCGCCTTCGCCACTGGTGTTCTTCCGAATATCTACGAATTTCACCTCTACACTCGGAATTCCACTCGCCTCTCCAAGATTCTAGCTTCCCAGTTTCAAGGGCAGTTCCGGGGTTGAGCCCCGGGATTTCACCCCTGACTTAAAAAGCCGCCTACGTGCGCTTTACGCCCAGTAATTCCGAACAACGCTAGCTCCCTCCGTATTACCGCGGCTGCTGGCACGGAGTTAGCCGGAGCTTATTCTCCCGATACTGTCATTATCATCTCGGGTAAAAGAGCTTTACAACCCTAAGGCCTTCATCACTCACGCGGCATTGCTGGATCAGGCTTTCGCCCATTGTCCAATATTCCCCACTGCTGCCTCCCGTAGGAGTCTGGGCCGTGTCTCAGTCCCAGTGTGGCTGATCATCCTCTCAGACCAGCTATGGATCGTCGCCTTGGTAGGCCTTTACCCCACCAACTAGCTAATCCAACGCGGGCCCATCTAAAGGCGATAAATCTTTGGTCCGAAGACATTATCCGGTATTAGCTCAAATTTCTCTGAGTTATTCCGAACCTAAAGGCAGGTTCCCACGCGTTACGCACCCGTGCGCCACTAGACCCGAAGGTCTCGTTCGACTTGCATGTGTTAGGCATGCCGCCAGCGTTCGTTCTGAGCCAGGATCAAACTCTCAAGTTGTGTCACACACCAAATCAGCATGAGGAAAAACCCCACCAACCAATCCGGCATGAGCTGCAAGGAGCCAATACCTGCACTGTCAAACGTAATGGATACGAATGAACATGCTTGACATACACGCAACCGTGGTGGTCACGCATATGCGGCATCGGCTTAAATAACCGGTACCCGGAGCCTTGAGGTCCCCGGACCGGGCGCCGTCGCCCACATGTCCCTTCATCAAAAAACAACAATGTCAAAGAACCACCAGACACTAATA
>NZ_JAUBOV010000011.1:104403-120939 GCF_036700405.1 Microcoleus sp. T3_D1 | reverse complement strand
GACGCTCGCACTGTAAATGCAAAACTGAGATGCTCCCCATCCCACAAACTTGTGGAAGTTATTTAATTCTCATTCCTCAACTGCCAACTGCCAACTGTCAACTGCCAACTCCCAACTGACAACTGACTTCATTTCAAAAACTCAATCAACTGCTGCAACTTCAACCAAGATTCACCGCTAAATAAAATCTCCTTAGCCAGAGAAACTCCTGCGGCGTGAGAACCCATAGGAATTGCACCTCCCACCTGAAAAGCCAAAGACGCATTCAAAGCTACAACATCCATTTGTGCGGGCGTACCTTTGCCTTGCAAAATGTTCCGCAAAATCTCGGCGTTTTCCTGAACATTTCCGCCTTTTAACGAGCCGATCGCACTTGGTGTCAATCCTACCTTTTGGGGGTCTAAAGTAGTGAGTTCCACTTTGCCATCAGACAAAACCGCCAAATCAGTCACATCTCCCAAACCCGCCTCGTCCAATTTTTCTCTGCCGTGAACGACTACAGCTAACTCAGTCCCCAACTCGCCCAAAGCTTGAGCAATAGTTGATACCAGACTAGGATCGAACACCCCGATTATCTGCCCTGTAGGGCGCATAGGATTGACGAGGGGCCCTAATAGGTTAAAAATAGTCCGCACCTTCAAAGTGCGCCGGAGCGACGCTACAGCCTTAAGTGCGGGATGCCACCCAGGGGCAAATAAAAAGGTGATGCCCACGGAGTCTACCGCAGATCTCACCTTCGCGGGATCGGCGTTGAGGTTGACTCCCAGTGCTTCCAACACGTCAGCAGAACCCACTTTGCTCGATGCCGATCGATTTCCGTGTTTCGCGACTCGAACTTTGCCGGCGGCGGCCACAAAAGCTACAGCAGTGGAAATGTTAAACGTGGAAGCGCCGTCGCCGCCTGTGCCGCAAGTATCAATTAATTTGAGATTGGAGATTGAGGAGTTGGGATTGACAACGCTCTGTGACTCGCCTGCAAGCGACTGAGAATGCAATACCTGAGCCATTCCTACCAATTCTTGGGCAGAGATACCTTTGGCTTGGATGGCCGCTAAAATTGCTCCTGAGAGGACGGGGGGAATAGCTTCTGCTAGCCATCCCTGCATCAAGTCGGCTGCTTGGGCGCGTGAGAGAGATTGTCTGTCTAATAGTTGTTGCAGGAGGGCTGGCCACACAGGAGAATCCGCCGTCTGGGTTGAAGCAGGGGATAACTCTGGCGTTGCTAGTAGAGGAGAATCTTTGACAACTCCCCTGCCTAAAGGCGAGGGGATTCTTGGTTCATGGGGACTACTCATGTAGCTTGCCCTCCCCAAAATTCACTGCGATGTGCCCCACCGCTGTATATCCACGCTGCAAAACCACTTGGGCGGCTGCAACATCTCGATTCGTTTCATAGCCACACTCAGGACATTTATGCACCCTTTGAGACAGTTCCTTTTTACCTGTATGGGTTTGGCACTTTGGGCAGGTCTGGCTAGTACCATGAGCATCTACCTTGGCGAAGTACACACCTCGCTTAAAGCAGATATGACTCAAAATGTTGAGAAACTGCCCAAACCCCGCATCTAGGGTATGCTTACACAGCATCCCGGCTGACATGGCTTTGAGATTCAAGTCCTCGGCAAAGACGGTCTCGGCTCCATCGCACAAATGATGAGCGGTCTTAAAGTGAAAATCTTTCCGAGAATTCGAGATGTACTCGTGGTGTTTGGCAATTTGATGGTGAAGCTGACGAAATTTCCTAGAGCCTTTCTTCTTCCGTTTCAGTTGACGTTGCAGCGATTTCAGCTTGCGTTGTCCACCCACAAAGAATCGAGGTCTATCAATCAATTCACCATCAGACGTTGCCAAAAAATGTTCTAGCCCTAAATCAATCCCCAATCCATGCCCTGATGCCGAGACTTGAGGCACTTCAACATCACATTGTAAAGTGAGCATGGCCCAGTAGCCAGATGCCCGTTTCACAACGCGAATTTGCTTGACCTCAAAGCCTTCAGGGATTGGGCGCGATAGGTGCATTTTGACGCTTCCAATCTTGGGCAAGTTGACCCAATGGATGCCATTAAAGCACTTAACAGATTCTAGATTCAATTGAGGAAACACTACGGAGCGCATCCGCTTTTTGAATCTAGGAAAGCCGTGCCCGCGATCCCACCTTGCTACAAACGCCGCCTCTAACTGGCGCAACACTTGCTGCAAGACATGGGTGTGAGGGAGCTTCAATTCGGGGATTGACTTCTTTGCCAATGCCAGTGTTTTGCACTGCCGGGCAAAGGTTGGACGAGGTGCATCGGCAGGGATGATGTATTCCTGTTTGATGCTGCACGAGTTGATATCACACTTGCGAGAATTGATCCAATCCTTCCGTTCCCGCAACGCAAAGTTATAGACCTTGCGACAGATGTTCAGCCACTGGTCGAATGTTTCGCGTTGCGCGTTGGTGGGAATGAGCTTGTACTCGTAGGTTAGATTCAACATACAACCATTATACAGCGACTCTGAATAAATAGGAGCTTCTTTATTCAGACTCCTCACTGAAGACATCTTCATTGAAAGTCCCCCTAGAAGGGGGAGGCTTGTACCCATTTCTCTGGTCATTTATTAGTTTCTAGTCAAATTTAGCTCGATCGAGCTTTGCGGCAAAACCGAGAATCGATCGGGATTTTACCAGACTTGCCGACCACATTTTGCGCGATCGGCCCCAGATTTTTGCCCAAATGCCAGCACCGCTACAGAATTTTTCCGCCCGCAGCAGCAGAATATGAATTTTTTGATACAACAATTACCCTATTGTTGTGCCAACTTTACATACAAACCCCCGATCGTACAACTGCCAGCAGTCTGCTGTATTATTTATCAGCAATAATACTTAACAGTAACTCAGAGTACCCAAAGACCGATAAAAGTTTCCGACAGGAGTTGTGAAGAGCAAAAAATTTTAGACATTAGGAGAGCCCCAGATTCATCTGTGGAGTCAACTTTAATCTAAAATCTAAAATCTAAGATCGACTGACAGCAAGGACAGCGAGCATTTAGCTCTTGCAGGCGGGTTAGTTGCTTCGGGTAAGAGTCGATCGCACTCTCACCCAAATCCTAAAAATAGAGTCTTGCGGTTGTAGAAGTCGCTGCCTTTTATTATTGTAACAACATCCTTGCTACTAACTTATTTCAGGGTATTAAACTGCTAATATATTCAGGGAGATTTCAAGCAAGGAGCGGGTTTTGATCGAACACCTGCACCGCAGGTCGATCTATTGGCCAATGCGATAGTGATAGCCAGTCAAGCATCAAATAAATACCGGATCGAGTAAACTTTATGCAGCAATCACTAATAACTAACAGCCCCGTATGACAGATGAATAAACACACTCGTATCCGGCTGCGAAACACCATCTTTAGCCTAAATAACGGCTCAAAATTAACAGGCGGTAGACCAAAAATATTCAACTCACACACAAGAGCAGGGTATTCACAAGTGGGAAATCAAAAATTAGGAAATAAAGCGATAGAATGCCTGAATGTCGCGGAGGCACTGCACCAAATGGAAGCAAAATATTATAGTATGTTTGAAAATGCTGTGTCTGGTATTTTTCAAACAACCCAATCCGGTCGCTACATCAGCGCTAACCCAGCTTTGGCTCGAATCTACGGATATAATTCCGCCGAGGAATTAATGGGGTGTCTGACTGATATCAGCCATCAGCTTTACGTCAATCCCGATCGCCGCGATCAGTTTGTTTATGCTTTGCAAGAACAGGGCATCGTATCGGATTTTGAGTCGCAGATTTATCGCCGAGACGGAACAATAATTTGGATCGCTGAGAATGCGCGGGCTGTCTGCGATGAAGCAGGTAAATTGCTCTACTACGAAGGTTTTGTAGAAGATATCACCCAGCGCAAGCAAGCAGAATCTGGACTTCGAGAAAGCGAAGAACGCCTGCGCTTAATAATTGAAGGCGTTAAGGATTACGCTATATTCATGTTAGATCCTGATGGGTATGTAGCTAGCTGGAATTCAGGTGCAGAACGCATTTTGGGATACAGAGCTCATGAAATAGTCGGCAATAATGCGGAGTGTTTTTTCACGAAAGAAGATATTGAAATCGGCAAGCCCCAAGAAAAATTAATCAGGGCGGTGGCCGAAGGTAGATACGAAAATGAAGGCTGGCGGCTTCGCAAAGACGGAACGCGATTTTGGGCAAATATTATTGTTACTCCTTTGCGCGATGAAAGGGGAAAGTTGCAGGGCTTTTCTCAAGTAATGCAGGATATTACTGAGCAAAAGCGGGCGGCTGAGGAAAAAATGCAGTTGATTGCTTCTTTGCAGGCGTCGGAAAAAAAGTTTCGCACTTTGTACGAATCGACGACTGATGCGGTAATGCTGCTAGACGAAGAGGGTTTTTTGGATTGCAATCCGGCTACTTTAAAGTTATTTGGATGCAGCGCTGAGTCGGAGTTTTGTGGCAAGCATCCTGCCGAATTTAGCCCGCCATTGCAACCGGACGGACAAGATTCTATGAGTCTTTCTCAAGAGCGAATTAATACGGCTCTGCGATCGGGAAATTGCCGCTTTGACTGGCGGCACTGCCGTTTGGATGGTTCTGAGTTTCCGGCGGAGGTGCTGCTAACTTCTATGGATATCGGTGGCAAAATAGGGGTGCAAGCCGTGGTGCGCGATATCACTTATCGAGTGCAGGCTGAGGAAGCGCTGAAGCAGGCTAATGAGGTATTGGAATGGCGGGTTAAAGAGCGGACAAGTCAGTTGGAAGAGGCTATTAAAAAGTTGAGCTTATCGGAAGAAAAGTTTTCTAAGGCTTTTCGCTCTAGTCCAGATCCGATGATTATTACTACTTTTGATGAGGGTCGTTTTATTGAAGTTAATGATAGTTTTCTGTCGATGACTGGTTACGATTTAGAAGAAACGACCTGGAATACAGTACCGGGGTTAAATATTTGGGTAAGGTCTGAAGACCGACTTAATTTTAGACAAATTTTGCACGAACAAGGTGTTGTTCGCAATCAGGAATGCGAGTTTCGGATGAAGTCGGGATCGGTGGTGGTGTGTTTGCTGTCAGCGGAATTGATTAATTTGGACGGCGAACTCTGTATGCTGGCGGTGATGACGGATATTACCGATCGCAAACACGCCGAAGAAGCCCTACGGGAAAGCCAGCGGGCCTTGGCGACGCTGATGAGCAATTTGCCGGGAATGGCCTACCGTTTTCGCAACGATGCCGATCGCAGTATGGAATTTGTCAGCGAAGGTTGCTATCAGTTAGCCGGCTATTCTCCTGAAGAATTTATCGGCACTCGGGAAGTTTCTATATCGGATTTGACTCACCCGGACGATCGCGAGAATTTGTGGAATGCCGTGCAAGTTGCCTTACAAGAAAACCGGCCCTATCAGCTAAATTACCGAATTACTACTAAAAATGGCGAATTAAAATGGGTTTGGGAGCAAGGTTTGGGAGTGTTTTCGGCCTCTGGAGAATTGATAGCTTTGGAAGGGTTAATTACTGATATTTCCGAGCAGAAACGCAGTGAAGAAGCTTTACTGCGATCGCAAACAGAGTTAACCAAACAAAAACTTCAACTCGAAAATACTTTGCACGAATTGCAGCAAACTCAAGCTCAATTGATTCACACTGAGAAAATGTCTACTCTCGGTCAAATGGTAGCCGGTGTTGCTCACGAAATTAACAATCCCGTTAGCAGCGTCTGCGGCAATCTCGTCCACGTCGGCCATTACACGGAAGATTTGCTGAATTTGCTCGATATGTACCAGAAGCACTGCCCGCAGCCGCCTGCAGCAATTCAAGATCAAATTAAGGATATCGAATTAGAGTTTCTGCTAGAAGATTTGCCGAAAGCGATGTCTTCGATGCAGGTTGGGGCCGATCGCATTCGGGAAATCGTGCGATCGCTCAGAAATTTCTCTCGCAAAGACGATTCTCAAATGAGCAAAGTTAACCTGCACGAAGGGATTGAAGGAACGTTGCTGATTCTGCAAAGTCGCCTGAAAGCCAGAGGCAACTATCCCGAAATTGCGGTAATTAAGGACTATGGAAATTTGCCTTTGGTTGAGTGTTATGCCGGGAAAATCAATCAGGTATTTATGAATTTGATCGGAAATGCGATCGACGCGATCGAGGAATACAACGAAGGGCGTTCAGTTGCCGAAGTCAAAGCTAACCGCAGCAAGATTAAAATTAGGACAGAAGTCCAAAACTCCAATGCTGTAATTAGGATTTCTGACAACGGCCCCGGTATGCCAGAAGAAGTTTCCCAACAGTTATTCGAGGCTTTTTTTACCACCAAACCCGCCGGCAAAGGCACCGGTTTGGGCCTGTCCATTTCCTACAAAGTTATCGAAGAACACGGTGGCAAACTTAGCTGCGTGTCTGCACTCGGCCACGGAGCCGAGTTTATCATAGAATTGCCGATCGAACAACCGTAGTCAGCAGTCATTAGTCATTAGTCATTAGTCAGTAGTCAGTAGTCAGTAGTCAGTAGTCAGTAGTCAGTAATCAGTAGTCATTAGTCATTAATCATTAGTCAGCAGTCAGCAGTCAGTAGTCATTAGTCATTAGTCATTAATCATTAATCATTAATCATTAGTCAGCAGTCAGTAGTCCTTGGTTATTACTAAAAATCACCAACTAACAACTGACAACTGTCAACTGTCAACTGTCAACTGTCAACTACCAACTGCCAACTACCAACTGCCAACTACCAACTAACTACTGACACCTTTCCCAATAAATTCGAGCCACCTTATCCCCCGGATTTTGCCCCAAACAATCCGCAAAAAGTCCCGCAGCTTCCCTAAAATTATTCATATTGTACAAAGACAAAGCCTCAGTAAATATTTCCCTAGTCCCTAACTTCCCCGCTTTAACTTCCGGCAAATCCGCATCAAAAACTTCATAAACAGTCACCCATTCAGACTTACCCTTAACCTGAACTTTATCAATTACCCGAATAGCATAATCAGCAGGATTTGTCAAGCGATCGAATGTCTGCTGAGTAATTAACAGCGACACCCCGTAATTCTTCGTCAAACTTTCAATCCGAGAAGCCAAATTAACCGCATCGCTAATCACAGTACCGTCCATCCGGCTTTTTCCGCCCACTATACCCAGAATCAAAGAACCAGTATTGATTCCCACCCCAATCTCAACTGGCACATAACCCACAGAAGCGCGATCTCGATTGTATTCAGCAAGAGTATGCAGCATCCCAATTCCCGCTTTCACAGCATCATCCGCCCCCTCGCTAAACAAAGCCATAATTGCATCGCCAATATATTTATCAATAAACCCCTGATTTTCCACAATCAGCGGTTCCATTCGACTCAGAAAAGAATTGATAAATTTGAAATTTTCTTCCGGTGTCATCTGTTCCGAAAGAGTAGTGAAATCGCGGATGTCAGAAAACAACACTGACATTTCCAACTCTACCGCTTCGCCCAATTTAATATCAACAATACTGTCACATCCCAAAAAAGCTAAAAACTGATTGGGTACAAAGCGACTTGTCGCCTCCGCAATTTCTAATTCTGCATCCAGTGAAAGTTCCAAATTGCAATTGACCTCAAAGAGCTCCTCGATGAACTTTTTGCGTTCTGCCTCAGCTTCTTTGCGTTCCGTGATATCTTGAATAGTGTGGATAGCATAAACAATATTTCCTTGTTGATCGTAGATGGGAGTAGCGAAGATTTCTAGGGGAATAATCTTGTCGCCTTGATGAAATTCTGCATCGTCAGCCGTAGCACTTTCCCCATTCAAGGCGCGCACGATGGGCAAATTCTCCGTAGGATACTTTTGATTTGTGCCTGCTTGATAGAGTTGATAAACCTCTGACAATTGCTTGGAACTGGTATCGGGCACAACTCCTTTACCAAATATCTCTTTTGCTTTCCGATTGATGTAGTAAGGTTTGCCGTCCGCATCCAGCACACCTACACCAATCGGCATTGCTTCCAAAAACTGTGTCAAGCGGTTTTCGCTTTCATGGAGTTTAGCAATGAGTACGGTTTGCTGGTTGTTTAACTCGGCCAACTCCTGATTTATTTGCTGGAGTTGGGCATTTTGTTCAGTCAGTTGTTTATCTTGAAGATAACTATTTAGCGCTTCTCTAACCGTCAATTTCAAGTCTTCAGCGTGCCAAGGTTTGGTAATATAACGATATAAGTTTGCAGAGTTGATAGCATTGGCGATCGCCCCAATATCTGCTTGTCCTGTCAGCATAATTTTTATAGTTTTAGGCGAAATTAGATGAGCCTGTTTCAACAGCTCATCTCCCTTCATATCAGGCATAATGTGGTCGGAAATAATTAAAGGAATTTCATCCCCATCCTCTAGCAATTCTTCAATTAACTCTAATGCCTCTTGCCCACCTTCAGCAATTTCGATTATATAATCATTGCCAACAGCCTCTTGCAGTTCTGCTTTGAGGCTCCTGAGTACAGTTTTTTCATCATCGACACAGATAATTACCTGTTGGCTCATAGTTTAGATAAACCAGATTTAATAGTTGCTAGCAAATCGGATTCCAACCAAGGTTTAGATAAGCAACAATGAAGGTTAGCCTGTTTTTTGGCTCGGTCAATTGCTACTTCATCAGCTTGACCTGTTAGCATAATTTTAATAACCTTGGGGTATTCCCTGTGAATTTGAATCAGCAACTCATCTCCCCTGATACCGGGCATTAACCAATCAGAAATAATCACAATAACGCTAATTCCCTCGTCGTTGAGGTCATTAATTACATCTAAAGCCTCCTCAGCATCCTCAGCCCCTTCATAGATGTAGGCATCCCCAAATGCTGCTGCTAGCTGCGTCCTGAGACTGTCTAACACCATTCTCTCGTCGTCAACGCACAAAATAACTGGTTTAGACATCTATTTTTTCTCCTTTTTAATTGTTATTAGTAGCAAAAGTAGTCAAACTAGTAAAGTGTATTAGTAGGCTCCATCTTATTTTAAGATGTCACAAGTCAACGGCTCGCCAAATCCTCTCCCCCTCCCCAGTCGCCGAAACCAAGAAACTTATCTGCGTAGCAGCTTAGCTGAGCATAACGCATCGTACTGCTGTTTTACATCTGTTTCCCGTGGAATCCAAGTTATTGGCATCATAACGCTTTAACTTTTAAAATCCTCCCAGTTGGGTAGATTGCAGGCTGGGTGTAACTGACATCTTGCACCATTCTCGCTTAACAGGCTTTTCGGCCTGTTCCACAAGAGATAAATTTTTTTTGTGGAACAGGCCGAAAAGCCTGTTCATAAAAGGTTTATTGACAATGGTGCAAGATGTGAGGTGTAACCAAGCAAAATCCGACCTACTTACTACCTTATATCGTTTGCGAGGTTTGACCAGGAATTTCAAAGGTGGTACCCGCCACGTGATTTATCGGTGGAATCAATCCCAAATCGAAAATCGAAAATCACTTATTGCCCCCGCATTTATCTCGCGCAAGTCAATCTAAAATCTAAAATCTAAAATCTAAAATCGATTGACCTGCTTATACAGCGATGATTGGCAGAAAAACATTAAATGTAGTTTTGCCCGGAATTGATTCCACTTCAATTTTTCCCTGATGCTTGTCCACAATCTTCTTGACAATATCTAGTCCCAATCCGCTGCCTTCTCCTGCAGGCTTAGTAGTAAAAAACGGGTCAAATATTTTCCCTTTTATCTCTTCTGGTATCCCTTGGCCGCTGTCGCTAATGCTAATCTTAGCCTGGTCATCTTGAGCCGTTAACTCAATTGTTAGCGTGCCTCGATAATCCATTGCTTGCAAAGCATTGTGAATTAAATTCGTCCAAACTTGATTGAGTTCGTCGGGATAGCACAGTAGCGGCGGCATTTCGGCATAGTTTTTGATGACCTCAACTCCCTGTTTGAGGAGATTTTGATACAGGGTTAAGATTGTTTCAATACCTTCTGTAATACTGGCTGCTGTTTTTTCGCCCGACTGTTCGTAGCGGGCATAAGTTTTTAAGGCAAAAACTACTTTTGATGCTCTGTCTGTGGCGGTGTTGATAGTAGCGAGGCCTCTTTTTAATTCTGAAAGTTTGTAGGCGATTTCCAAGAGATGTAAACTATCGGATCTTTGCAACAAAGGGACAAAGGCATCTATTTCATTATAAACGCCCATGATCACTAGGCGATCGGCTACGGTATCGCCATTTTCAATTCCTAATTCTTCCAGTTGGCCTCTCAAAGCTCTCTTCAATTTGCGTTCTTCTTTTGTTGATAAGCTTGTTTCTTGTTGGATGGAACGCTGAAGTAATGCTAAGAAATTCTGCCCTTCTTCTGGGGATAGAGTTTGAAAAAGTGCGGGCAAATCTTCTAGGGTTTGATTCAAGAATTTGGCAACATTTCCGGCTGAGGAACGAATCGCACCCAGGGGAGTGTTAACTTCGTGAGCAACTCCGGCCACAAGTTGTCCTAAAGCTGCCATTTTTTCTGATTGAATCAATCCTTCTTGGGTGGCTTCGAGATTGCTTAAAGCTTGTGATAATTCTTGGGTGCGTTCTTCGACTTTGGCTTCTAAGTTGGCATAGAGTTGGGCATTTTCTATGGAGATGGCAGCTTGGGAGGCTAAGATTTTTAAGACTGCTATTCTGTCAGGAGTAAAGGCATTTGTAACGAGAGTATTTTCTAAGTAAAGAATGGCGATCGCCTTTCCTTGATGTTGAATCGGCAGACACAAAACCGACTTGGGTTGATTCTGGATGATATAAGAGTCAGCAGCAAAGGTAGCCTCAGTCGTCGCATCATTAATTACCAAAGTTTCTTGGGTGCGGGAGACATAGTTAATAATCGCGATCGGAATTTCGTTAGAGTCAACAACGGGACTTGAGTGCAGGTTGCACGATTTACCGATCGCACATTGAGCTGCGACGAAGAAAGAATCTCTTTCTATCAAAATCATAGATCCTTTTTCTGCACCCGCATTCTCAATCATCACTTGCATCAAAGTAGAGAGCAATTTATCGAGGTTGATTTCTCCTGAAAGTGATTGAGATGCTTTGATTACTGTTGCCAAGTCCAGAACTTGTGAAACACCTGAACTGGTACTGGCAACAGTTTCCGCAATCATTTTGGCAAGTGTCTGACCTCTTTTTAAGCTCGTTTTAGGGTGAAAAATAGGCGCAAGTAATTGGAGATAGCGCTTTTCTAAATCCTCAACTTTTGCCTGGGCGCCCCAGCGTGCATAGGCGTAGTAAGCATCAGTTAGGTAGACTTGGGCAATTTTTTCTTTTCCCCAGGCTAAATAGAATTTTGCTGCCAGCTCATTGCTAAGTGCTTCTTCGTTAATGTACTGATTTTCTTTAGCGAGTTTAATAGCGCGATCGTAATAATCCATCGCCTCCATATTTTGACCTAAAACTCGATGTCGTTCTGCTTCCACTAAATACCATTTATGCAAATAATTCATGGGAGCATTTTGCGCCCACTGTTGCAGCGTGGTTTGATGGGTTTCCACCAGGGCAAGAATGGAAGCTTGCTCGGTTTCTGGCTGTGTGGGAAAAAGTGCCAGGTGGGTGAGGGCGGCATAAAAATGGAAAATGGGAACAAAAACCGATCCCGATACTCCCATCAAATACTGTTTGACTTGGGTAATGTTGTCTAGGGCAGCCGTGTAATTGCCATAGCAGTAAGCAAGCAGCAGTTTGAAGATGCAGGCACAGGCGATCGCCGTGAATTCATTATCCTGATAGTGCTTGGGAATCATCACCGTTTCATCGTAGGCGGAGCCTATTAACAAATCCGGCCGAATACGGGTTTCCCTCAAGTTCTGCAGCGTCTGCTGAACCATATCCAAATAAATCTGAGCAGAATATTGTTTCAACTGCGCCATAACAGCCCTGTAACCTGCTATTTCTGGTTCCCAAGTGTCTAGTTCTACCCCAGCGAATAAATGCGTATAAAAATAAATATATATGTTGTAGCCAGCGTCTACAAAGTCGCCAGTTTCCATGCCAGCCGTAAAGCCATCTTTCAGCGTCGGTATCGTTGCCAAAAGAGATTCTTGATGATGCTGAATCCAGCCACCAAATAAAAGTAGAACTGTGGGCTTGAGTTCGGACACATTCAACCTATCGAGTAATGAAAGTGCCAATTTCCCAAAGCCATAGCCCGTTTCCACCTCTTGTAAAAAGGCACACAACACCATCCCGTGCATCGCATAACCCACAGTCGATGCGGGTGCATTCCCAAAAGAGAGCGATAAACTCACCATCGTTGAGCTAAGCAGGGGCAGTAAACCGGGCATTCCCTGGAAAATGGGTGGAAACAACATACCAGACAGTTGCATAGCTGCCTGAGTCTGTGGATTTGTCATCACAGGTAGGTCAACCAATTCCTCAATCTTTCTGCCGCCGAGGAGGGGCGCAAGGGCTTGTAGCGCTTTGCCAATCAAGGCTTCATCTGGTTCGGCAGGGAGTTCAATCCCCAATTGTAAGAGTGCCTCTCTTGCTACGGCGATCGTTTCTAACACCTTGCTCTGGGCTGTCTGAGCTGCAATTTTAATTTCGTAAATTTTAACTCGATCTAAAATTGTTTGGGCTTCTTGCAAAACCAGTGCTGCCATCTGTTCCATACCCTCAATGTCAGCATTCAAATAGGCAGCTTCAGCGGCAGCAATATAGAGATTCAGGGTCAATTCATACTGAACAAGCCAGCAGTTTGCCCTCAAGAGTTCAATCCCTGTTTGCAGATAAATATTTGCCGCAGCATAAGCAGTTGAAGCTTTAGCTTTACGTCCGGCAATTAAATTTAATTGAGCTAGTCGATCTTGCTCAGTCTGAGAGTCAATTAACTCCACCCCCATATTCAACTGGTTGACAATATCAAAAATTTTCTCTTGTATTTCTGCTTCCGTAGGGGCGGTGCCCCCGTGCCCGCCCTTCCTCAATAGCAGTTGCCCAATTTCGAGATGGGTTGACTGTTTCTGGGATTCGGGAATCAGAAAATAGGCTGCTTGCTGCACTCGGTCATGTAAAAACTTGTAGGGAACCGATAACTCCGACGCTTGTGCAACTTCAACTGATTCCGAGTCCTGAAAAAACTTGTAAACTTCAGTAATCGGAATAACTAACCCTTCTTGCAACGCTTTCCACAAATGGGCCGCTGTCTCACTCTGAGATTTTTTATGAACAATGGCCAGGGTTGCTAAGTCAAATTGGTTGCCAATACAAGCTGCAAGTTTCAGAACATTCTGGGTATCTATGGGCAAGTTTTGCAACTGAATCGCCATAAACTCGACCACATCATCGGTAAAAGCTAGCGTCCTAACTTGGGAAATATCGCATTGCCAACCCCCCCTTGCTTCCCTTTGCCAAGGGGGGAGTGGGGGGGTTAAATCAAACTTGATTAACCCATTTTTATTAAGAAACTTGAGAAATTGAGTAGCAAAAAAAGGATTCCCTTTGGTCTTGGTAAAAATTAGTTCTGTCAGAGGAATTGCCCTTTCAGTTGGACAGGAAAGAGTATCGGCAATCAGGCTATTCAGGGAAGTTTGGTCTAGGGGTGCTAAAGTAATTTGGTTGACTGTTGCCGAGTTTTTGCGAATCTCATCCAAGGTCAGGATCAGTGGGTGTGCGGGAAAAACTTCATTATCCCGATACGCTCCCATTAACAACACATAGCGGGTATTCGTCTCGCTCATCAACAATTGCATTAGCTTCAATGAAGCCGAGTCTGCCCACTGCAAATCATCCAAAAAAATTACTAAAGGATGCTCTTTTGTTGCGAACACTCGGATGAAGTTTTGAAATAATAAATTGAAGCGATTTTTAGCGGCTGTCCCCTCTAGTTGGGTGACTTTTTTCTGCTTGCCAATCAGGTGTTCTAATTCAGGAATGACATCAATAATGACTTGACCGTTTTCACCCAAAGCCTCCAATATTTTGACTTTCGCTTTCTGCACCTGGGCCGTACTTTCGGTGAGTAATTGCCGCATCAAATTCTGGAATGCTTGTACCCATGCAGAAAAGGGAATATCACGCTTGAATTGGTCAAATTTTCCTTTGATAAAGTAACCCCGTTGGCGGACAATGGGTTTGTGAACTTCATTCACTACAACGGTTTTACCAATGCCGGAGAAGCCAGCCACTAGCATGATTTCGACTCTCCCTTGCTCCCCGTTGGTAAGGGCGGGGCGACTGATGCGATCGAAGGCTTCTAATAGCGTCTTAACTTCAGTTTCTCTACCGTAGAGTTTTTCGGGAATGACGAAGCGATCGCAAATATCTCTATTCCCCAAGGCAAACTGGCTAATCTTGCTATTTTCTTCCCATTGCTGCCAACAGTTTTCTAAGTCGTATCGCAGTCCAACAGCACTTTGATAGCGTAACTCTGGAGTTTTCTCCATCAATTTCATAATGATATTATTCACCATCAACCCAATAGCTGGAACCCGATTTATTGGGGGAGTGGGAATCTTGGCAATATGACAGTGAACTAACTCCATTGGATCGGTAGAGTTAAAAGGTAATTGCCCTGTCAGTAGTTGGTAAAACGTGACTCCCAGCGAGTAAAAGTCTGTGCGGTAGTCGATACCCCGATTCATTCGTCCCGTCTGTTCTGGGGACATATAAGCTAGGGTTCCTTCTAAGACGTTTGGATTTTGGATTTGTTGGTTTTCTCTGGGTAAAAGAGAGGAAATGCTGAAGTCAATTAATTTAACTTCTTTAGTTTTAGGGTTAATGATAATATTCTGGGGCTTGATATCTTTGTGAATAATTCGGTTGTGATATAATCCTTCTAGGGTTTGGACAATCTGAATCGCGATGGGCATGAATTCATCTAGCGGTAGGGGCGAAGTATGGGGGGAGGAAACCTCAAAATTACTTGATAGGCGATCGCCCAAATTCTTCGCTTCAGCATTAGCAGTATATTCAGCAAGGGAAACACCGCCAACATCCTCCATTACCAGAGCAAAAGCATGGCGGTAGTTTAAGAGTGCAATGGGTTTGACAATTCCCGGAAGGTCAAGATTTTTGGTAATGGTGTACTGATTCCGCAAATGCACCAGTTCGCCCACAGTTGGATACTCGCTCAATAGCAGTTTGATAATTACTTTTTGGTTTGACTCAGAAACTCCTCGATAAACCTGTGTTCTAGAGCCATTGTAGATTTGCTCAATGATGCGATAGCCGGGAATTGTTAAGATATTATCAGTCATTCGATTTTAGATTTTAGATTTTAGATTTTAGATTTTAGAGGCCACCCCACGGATAAATTCGGGCGCGTGAGGATTTTAGATTTTAGATTTTGGATTGATTCCACGAATAAATCATGTGGCGGGTACTATCAAGAAATTCGCTTGTCATGCTGAAGAGGTTAAATAAAGATTCTATAGATGCTACCGGAGCCTGAAAATTATAAATTTGGGAATAGACTAAGAAAACTCTATTGCTTAGGAATGAGAATTAAATAACTTGCATTTTTTGTAGGTTGGGTTGAGGCACGAAACCCAACCCCAAGCTTGATTGTTGGGCGGAGTGAAACGGAGGGTTCGTTCCACGGGCCACACCTACGGAAGTTATTTAATCCACGATCCTTAGCTCGTTTCTCTAACAGGTGATACACATTGTTCAGCCTGCACTAGCTGAAATTTTTAATCGGAAATTCTTGGTTTTTCAAATTTTATATAATCGCCCTGGAATTAGCTAAGTTTTTCACGGTTATTTTAAGATTTCCGACAAGGGCTAAATGATAATCGGTGAAAAGCCGATCGCCCGCAACGTTCCAAAGCTAACTTATGTTTAGCAGTACCATATCCTTTGTTATTTGTCAAGTCATATTCAGGATACTTAACAGCCAAACGTACTATTAATTCATCGCGCCAAACTTTCGCCACAATACTAGCAGCAGCAATCTGAATCGATCGCGCATCACCCTTAATCATCGTCTCTTGCTCGATCGCCAAATTGGGAATCCTTTGATTCCCATCAACCAAACACAAATCCGGCGTCACCTTCAACTTCAAAATCGCCCGTTTCATCGCCAACAAAGAAGCCTGCAAAATATTGAGGCGATCGATCTCCCGCACCGAAGCCGCACCAATTTGACAGTCAACAGCCACAGCCCGGATTTTCACAGCTAAGCGACTCCGGGCTGCGGCACTCAACTGCTTGCTATCTCGCACCCCGCAACTTGCTAATTCATCGAGAACTTCGTCGGGCAAAATGCAGGCGGCAGCCACCACCGGCCCGAACAAAGCGCCTCGTCCGACTTCATCCACACCCGCAATTAGTAGAGTGTTCGAGGGAGAGGGGGAAAGGGGAAGATGGAAAGATGGGAAGAGAGTAAAAATTTCTACTTCTTCCTTCTTCCCTCGAACCTCTGACTTCTTCCTTCTTCCCTCTGACTTCATATCACTCATCCACAACGGCTGACGAGCGGCGGCGGCGACGGCGGTTGATAGCCGGCTCCTCGGGTTCGCTGGGTTCGCTGGGTTGGCTGGGTTCGATCGGCCCCGAAAGTTCGATCGGCCCCGAAAGTTCGATCGTCGGCTCATAGG
>NZ_JAUBOV010000011.1:101301-104303 GCF_036700405.1 Microcoleus sp. T3_D1 | reverse complement strand
ATTCGATCGGCTCATAGGATTCGATCGGCTCATAGGATTCGATCGGCTCATAGGATTCGATCGGCTCATAGGATTCGATCGGCTCATAGGATTCGCCCATCACATCGCTGGGTTCCTCCATCGGATCAAAACCATCAGTTTGGTCGATCGAACTCTCGCCGTAAATTTGAGCCTCATCATCCTCAGAAAATACAGGCTCAACTACCGACCTTTCTGGATAATAATCCCGTTCCTGTGCATTTTGTGCAGGCGCCGTCGGTTCAAATTCAAATTCGAGCTGCTCGAAAGGCGGCTTGTTCGGGGCCGCTCCGGGGAGAGTCACCGAAACGATCGCATTCTTAGGATTTTTCACGCTGCGATCCGTAAGCACCAAAGGAGAAACCCCCATCAGGGCATAAACATCCTGCTCCTCCGCCGTCATTTCCACCGAAATCACCTCTGGAGGCTCCACCATCGGCTTCATCAACTCAGACTTAGCGGGACGCACGCGATCGAAATCCTCGCGCCTGCCCACAGTCGCCATATTCACCAGCCCGAAGCCCTCCGACGCGGCCCGGATACCGGGGGGTGCGAGATACTCAGAGCGCGTATCCGCGACGGGCGCGCTCGAAGTATTCGGCAGCCGCAACTTGCTGCGTACAGGTTCCTCCTCCGCCGGGAGAGCAAAAGGCTCTTCGCCAATCCGGCGGCGGCGGCGCCGTCTAGTTCCGTTCCCCAAATCCTGATAGCTAGGATGATTGAGTAAGTCCAAAGGCGATGCGTTACTGCCGGTCTCAAAATCCAAACTTTCGCTCTGACTCGGAGGTTCCCAAGCAGCCCGAGCAGGTTCGGGGGGGCGTTCTTCCCGCACTGGTGCAGGAGTTGCAGCCGCCACAGGCGTCAAGCTGCGGCGTTCCAATCCTTCGGGCAAATTCAACAAAACGCGGTTCGATGTAGCAACAGTGCGATCGGCCGATTCCCGCACCGCTGCGGCGAAGTCTTCTTCCCCTGGCAAGCGCACCAGATGACCCAACCCGCTGCAAGTAGGACAACTGTGGCCGAACAACTCGTAAATATTTTGACCTTGGCGCTTGCGAGTGAGTTCTACCAGTCCCAATTCCGACAGTTGAGCGATTTGCGGCCGAGCTTTGTCAGCTTTGAGAGCTTTATTGAAATGTTCCAGCACCTGCAACTGATCGCGGCGGGATTCCATGTCAATAAAGTCAACAATAATCACCCCGGCAATATTGCGTAACCGCAGTTGTCTAGCAATTTCCGTGGCTGCTTCGCAATTTGTCCAGAGTACCGTTTCCCTAGCCGTCGCCGATCGAGTAAACGAGCCAGAGTTGACATCTATCACCGTCAGCGCCTCAGTCGGCTCGATAATCACATAACCACCCGAAGGCAAATCAACCCTTGGTCTGAGGGCTTCTCGAATCGCAGCGTTAACCCGGAAAAATTCTAAAATCGAGGCGCGCTCTCGGTGGTGGTCGATCAAAACTCCCGCAGGAAGTTTACCACCGTTCCAGCTCATCAACTGCTGCTTCACCCGCTTAATTCCATTTTGCGAGTCCACCACAATCCGATTCACGTCACCGCTGAACATATCTCGCAGCACCCGCTGGATAAAATCGTCATCCCGGTTGAGCAGTGCCGGCGCCCGCGAAGTACCGCCTTCAAGTTGAACGGCTTCCCACTGTTTTTGCAGGACTTCCAAATCTTCCATGATCGCTTCTTCAGTCATCCCTTCAGCTTCGGTGCGTACCAGCAGCCCCATCCCGGCCGGTTTCACCAAAATAGCCAGGGCTCTGAGGCGGTTGCGCTCGGCTTCCGACTTAATCCGCCGCGAGAGATTGACTCCCCTGCCGTAGGGCATCAGTACCAAATAGCGGCCTGGCAGGGTAATGTTGCCTGTCAGCCGGGGGCCTTTGCTGCCCGTCGGTTCTTTCATTACCTGTACCACCACTTTCTGCTGGGGGGTCAGGAGTTCTGTAATTGCTCCTGCCGAGCGTTTAAGGCGCAGCGGGCCGAGGTCTGTGACGTGCATAAACCCGTTACGTTCTGGATCGCCAATATTGACGAACGCCGCATCTATCCCAGGGAGTACATTTTCAACAATTCCCAAGTAAATGTCACTGACTTGGTGGCTGCCTGTGGCTACCACAAGTTCTTGGATTTGATCTTCTGAAAAGACGGCAGCAATGCGATGCTGCTCTGCTATAACTATCTGCTTTGTCATTCAATTTCCTCAAAAAACTGGCAGCAAGTTAGAGACACTTACGCACTCATAGTGCCTCTGACTTAGACTGTAATTAGTAGTAGCTTGAAGAGTTATTAGCTGTGAGTTGGTGCAGGGTGGAAGGAAAGTTAACTGTTGACCGTTCACTGTTAACTGTTGACTATTCACTGTTAACTGTTACAGATAAAGTAGTTAAACCCGCCCGTACAGAGTTATGAGTTATGCTCAGCAGATAAATCTGAGAGATAGAAATAAGGAGGCTTTTATCGAGTTAGCAATATTGAGATTTGAGTTGAGAATTGCGACATCAATACTCAAAATTCAACACTTACAACTCTTCCTTTGAACGAGCGCGAATAAATTCATTGACACCGTACCAATTTCTTAACACACAACTTAACACTACGAACTGATAACTCCGCTTGCGTGGTGGTAGAGGGCTGGTTTTGAGCGAAAGTAGGTAGGAGTGAAAGCGTAAGGACTTTTGTTGAATTCTTGCGCGATCGCACTCAACATACCCCAGCTTGGCATTCGACTGCAACCTCCGCCCCTGCCAACCCTAAAACCTCGTCAGTCGATTTTAGATTTTAGATTTTAGATTTTAGATTTACTCCACAGATGAATCTGGGAGATTGAAATTTAGTCTAAAATCTAAAATTTGGATTTTCCACGAATTAAGTCGGGGGCTTATCTCCGTTTTTTGACGGGTCAGTCGATTTTAGATTTTAGATTTTAGATTTTAGATTTACTCCACAGATGAATCTGGGAGATTGAAATTTAGTCT
>NZ_JAUBOV010000011.1:99626-101201 GCF_036700405.1 Microcoleus sp. T3_D1 | reverse complement strand
TTAAGTCGGGGGCTTATCTCCGTTTTTTGACGGGTCAGTCGATTTTAGATTTTAGATTTTAGATTTTAGATTTACTCGACAGACGAATCTGGGAGCTGGAACTTTAATCTAAAATCTAAAATTTTTGGTTCTCCACGACTTAAGTCGGGGGCTTATCTCCGTTTTTTGACCCGTCAAAAACATCTATTGTTGAATATCCGCTCTGCGGTTTGAACCGTGAGATTTTTGAATAAGCCGACCACCGACAACCAGTCGATCGATCGAAATTAATCGCTAAATTTGGTTCAGGCCCCGCTCCGGCGGGTTTGGCGCTAGATTTAGCCCGTGAATGTACAACAAAAAGGCTTGAAGTCTTGAACAGAAGCAAATTGCACCCAGCCCGCGTTGCTGGTTGACGAGGGCGGCGAGCGACTAAAGCGCTCGAGCCGCCGCGGCTTCCATAACAAGCGATTATAGCGTGAAAGGACACATCCCGATCGAGAGCCGAAGGTGAAATATTCCACCACGGCTTCCCTATCTTAACCATAACCCAGGATTAGCTGACTACGCTCAACCTGTAGAAGCTGAATTTCCTGCTGGCTGACTTGTTCGAGCATGAAAACAATATGTTCTGGCTTTAGCAAGTTGCCATCGCTGCGACAACTGCCGGTAAAGCGCAAAACGGCTCTACCTTCGGATGTAGTACCAGAGGCAGAGGTGCTGCTGTCTGGTTTCTGATCTACAAGTTCTAGTTTGTGCAGCCTTTCGCGCAAATTGACATCCTTCGTCTTTCCCGACTTAGTAGTATGCACCCGCCAAAAAGCCTCGGTTTCGACGATCGTCTTGACCCAAGCTTCCCAGTTGGCATCAGGAGCCACAGAGACAGGAGCAGAATTTTCATGGTCTAATTCGCCATTTTCTGTCAACGAACCCCCTAAAGCCACAGTAATCACGTACTCCGCTGCTTCTAACAACTGGTTAGCAGAAGGAGCCTTAAGATCGATCGACTCAACCTTGTAAATCGGAATATTTTCCGGCAGCTTAGCGGCCAACTTTTCCCGAAAACTCTCAATATCGATCGACTCAGTGAGCTCAAAGTCGGCAATTTCCCCAGTGCTGGTAACGCCCAGAGGCAGAGCATTTGCCAGAGAAATCCGAGGGTTCGGGTGAAACCCTCCGGTAAACGAAATCGGCAAATCGGCTCTGCGGACTACTCGATCGAACAATCGGATCAAATCCAAATGACCCACCAAAGCCATATCGCCCACCTTCCCGAACCAAACCCGAACACGCTGTTTCCGCTCCGTATTCGGCACGAACTCCCCAGCAAACTCAGGAATTGGCAGCGCATCCACAACCACATTGTGTCCGAAATCGGTGCCGCAAACCCCACAGCGCGAACACCCTTCAAAGGAACAGTCGGGAACAGTCGCTGCTTCCAAAGCCTTTTGCAAGTCAATTTTCAGCCAGTTTTTGTCGATTCCCGTATCTAAATGATCCCAAGGCAAAGGTTGATCCAGTAGGGGCGGTGTCCCCGTGCCCGCCCCCGCTGGTAGGGGCGGTGTCCCCGTGCCCGCCCCCGCTGGTAGGGGCGGT